>JANNPR010001305.1:0-2309 GCA_031400345.1 Planctomycetota bacterium
CCTCCGGCCACTCGACGCGATCCTTGCACCAGCAGGCGCAACGGTCGAAAGATGCTGACATGAAAGTATCGCAACAAAAACAACAACATCACACCTGCAAGGATGGTGGTTACCCAAGACATCCCGATCCAGGTCCGGTATTGCGTCCGAGCTTGATGAGCGAACGCGTCCATGCGCGATGCCATGTAACCAGGAAGCTGACTGGTCAGTTCCTGAAAATGTTCCAGTTCGTCGTCTAATAACATCAACGCAGGCTGATCGAAATACCAATTCTTGTCGCGATTCAGGTTTTCGATTCGCTCGACCACGCGCTCGACCTCCTGCACCGTCTCTCGCTCTTGACGGTTATCAGCGATCCGTACATCCTCAACCTGAACGCTATCTAATTGAGATTTGTAGCGTCGCAATGTGTCCTTCACGACGAGCACATCGCGCCGAAATCGATCTTCCAACAGCGGCTTATCGACGTCATTCACGACCGTTGAATGCGGTAGCTGAGATTCCTGACGAGTCCGGCTGAGGGTCAGCCGCAAGGCGCTGACGCTTTGCGTCAGTTCGGAAGCTAGTGGCAGTTCCAATGCGCGAGCGCGAATGCTCTTTGTCAACTCGCGAAAGGCATAGACTCCCTGAAATCCGCTGAATGCCAATATGCCGACGATTAGGCACAATATGGCCACGCCGAGTCTCAGTTTGTTGCGGATAGGCCAGCGAGAAAGCACGAGCGACCTCCCTGTCGCGATTGGAAGCAGGCGTGCCGTTCCATGTCACGCCTGGCAACTCCTGCGCATGGCGGAGTGTATCAGTCCTAGAGCGAAGGCGGCAAGTCAGAAATCCGGCCGCAAAAACCAGTAGTCTGCCGACCAATTAGCTGCTAGCGGCGATCCTAGCGAAATTGCACGACGACCGTTGCCACGTGAATTAATACCGAATTACTCGACGAATGAATGCTGAACCGACTGCTAGCAAAACCAGATTTCCCAACCAAACAGCATAAGGAGGTAAGTCTCCACTCTTCGCCCGTTCACCGCCATAAAGCAGAAAGGGATAGTAAAAGAACAAAATTGGCAGAAAACATAGGCCAAATGTCGTCCACATGTCGGCGTTGCGCAATCGAATCGCCAAAGGGGCTCCCACGAGGATAAAGAAGAAGCAGCTAAAACCGTTCGCCCATCGCCGCCACGGCTCGGTATGTAAGCGATGCAGTCGCGACTCGGCAAAGCGAATTGAGTCTAGTTGTTGCTGCCATTCAGGAGCCGACAGGCCAGCGATATCCCCCGTGATCATCTGCAGCGCGGCTTCAGCAGCGTAGGTCTGTTCTAATCTACGAATCTCTTCCTTTTGCGTTTTGGTTTCTCGAGGTATCCGCCAGAGTGGGTAAAAGGATGGGCTGGGAGCTAAATCTCCTTTTCTCGACGCTGCAGACAACGGAATTTCGTATTCAAACGTGTCAGGGTCTACAGCATACAGATTGTTTCCAAAATCTCCTTCACTATCGGTCAACAAGATTGAAAGCGAGTCCCTTTCCGGATTCAATCGCAACTCGGCTTCGCGCGCGGTGACAATAATTGGCTGGGTGTCGTCTTTGGGATAAAAGGAAAGCGTAGGCTGAATAAGCTTACGGCCTTGAACCTGTTTAACATTGATGGAAAATCGATTGCTGGAATAAGAGCGTTTGGTTCGGAGCATGCTGTAAACGATTTCTTCCAGCGAATGTAGCACAACTCGATGTGCTCCCTGGCGTCCCCACGACACAGCCACATCGTTTATCCAGACGGCCACAAGACTCAAAAAGAAACCTGTAAATAGCGTGGGCCAAAGCACGACAGACGGAGGGATGCCCAGCGACTTGAGCGCTACGATTTCGTTCGAAGCCGACATACCGCCCATAACGCTGCAGGCTGCAAGCAAAATGGCACCAGGCACTGCAAACAATAACGCATTTGGCATCAAGTATGGCATCAAACGAAGGATGGGGACCGGACCTAATCCTTGGCGAATGGCTTCTTGACCAACCACAACCAACAGCATCAACAAAGTCAAACCGGTCAATGTAAGCACGAAGACCTTGGACAGTTCCCACAAAATGTAACGGGTCAATCGCCTCATTTCGGTCCCGGTGGGTGTGACGCTGCCCAGCTTATTTGGCGATAAGCATTCAAGACATGACCAGCGTGTAAGTCGATGCCGTACTCCGTAGAGAATCTATCTATACAGCCGGATCGGTATCACGGCAAATACCGCGCCGCTATGGAATGGCTGAGATTCCAAAGGATCGTCACACAATTGCGATCGGACTGTAACATTTACAT
>JANNPR010001307.1:0-3476 GCA_031400345.1 Planctomycetota bacterium
CCACAAGACTCAAAAAGAAGCCTGTAAATAGCGTGGGCCAAAGCACGACAGACGGAGGGATGCCTAGCGACTTGAGCGCTACGATTTCGTTCGAAGCCGACATACCGCCCACTACGCTGCAGGCTGCAAACAACATGGCACCAGGCACTGCAAACAATAACGCATTTGGCATCAAGTATGGCATCAAACGAAGGATGGGGACCGGACCTAATCCTTGGCGAATGGCTTCCTGACCTACCACAACCAACAGCATCAACAAAGTCATACCGGTCAATGTAAGCACGAACACCTTGGACAGTTCCCACAAAATGTAACGGGTCAATAGCCGCATTTCGGTCCCGGTGGGTGTGACGCTGCCCAGCCTATTTCGCGATAAGCATCAAGACATGACCAGCGTGTAGGTCGATGCCGTACTCCGTAGAATCTATCTATTCATCCGCATCGATATCACGGCAAATACCGCGCCGCTATGAAATGGCTGAGATTTTCCCGAGGTTCGTCACACCATTGCGGTGGGACTGTAACATTTACATACCCGGTTTTACAACCGCAGTCGACCGTCGTTGGGTGGCTTGCCATTGCCGACTGCCCCTTGTATCGGCCCGCATTCCTGCTTATTCTTGCGATTAATAGTTCGTACGCTAACCAATTTCGGAAATCCTACCCGTGCTCAATTACGACTTCGAAAACAGTGTTGGCTTTTGGATCATTTCCGCAGCACATGACTATGAGCGAGCCTTCAACGACGAACTGGCTCCGCAAGGTATTACCTATCGTCAGTGCCAAGTTCTTGGTTTTTTGGCTCTCCATGGCTCGATGGCTCAGTCAGAACAGGCAGAGTATATGCGAATCGAGCCACCAACATTGGTGGGTATTTTGGATCGCATGGAGCGAGACGGTTGGATCAAACGCATTCCGTGTGTTCAAGACCGGCGGCGCAAACTGATCCATGTTCAGGTGGCTGCGAAACCGGTGTGGACGAAAATCGTGGCTTGTGCGAAGCGCGTGCGCGTCAGAGCTTCCCATGGTTTAACGCCATCGGAGATGACGACATTGCGCCGCTTACTGGGTAGCGTCCAACAGAATTTACGCAAGAGTCGTTCAGATCGGGAGGCGGTGTAGGAAATGATACGTTACTTTATTCGGGACATTTTCGGCTCGGCAATGGTTGTGGCGATCATCGCCGCAGGTACTAACCGCGGTTTTGGCCAATCGGCGAAAGTTGCGTCACCGCCCCCTCCTAAAGTGTTTGTCACGGCAGTACGGCGAGACACCGTTAGCGAACCCAAAATATTTGTCGGCACGGTGAAGCCACTGCGAAAGAGCATCGTAGGCAGCGCCGCCCCCGGACGAGTGGAAGAGTACCTCGTAAACGAAGGTGACTTCGTCGAAAAGGGAAAGCCTATTGCAATTCTTCGGCGTGGCATTATCGCAGCGGAGAAAAGAGCGGCAGAAGCCGTACTCGACGTTCGCAAGGCAGAACTGCTCGAATTGGAGCAATCCTTTGACGCCGAAGTCGATCAGGCGCGAGCAAAGCTGTCGATGGCCGAAGCGCACTCATCATTCCGCGACGCGAAGCGCGATCGAACGAAGTCGCTTGGGGATGCGGTTACTCAAGAAACATTGCAGGAGGATACATCGATGGCCGCGCAAACCCAGGCATCCGTACAAGAAGCTCGGGCGGTGTTGCGAATGTTGTTGAACGGTCCGAGAGAGCAAAAACATGCACAAGCCCGAGCACGGATCGCCAACCAGGAAGCGGAAGTAGAACGCCTTTCCGAACAGTTCGAGAGGCATACTATGGTCGCTCCCTTCAACGGGTATGTCACCGCGGAACATACGGAAATTGGCCAATGGTTAATGCAAGGGGATCCGATTGCCGAAATCGCCGAACTTGACGTCGTGGATGTCGAGGTGCCGGTATTGGAAGACTACATCTCACTGCTCGACACGACTGTGGTTGGATCGGTGGATGTGCCCGCCTTGCGCGGACGAAGGTTTGATGGCGTTGTCTCGGTAATTAACCCGCAGGCCGATGCTCGGGCACGAACCTTTCCAGTCAAAGTAAGAGTTCAAAACGAAACAAAAGCAAACGTTCCCTTGTTAAAAGCTGGAATGTTCGCCCGAGTTACGCTGCCGGTCGGTGAGCCGCTGGATACTCAACTCGTTCCGAAAGACGCCATTGTGATTGGCGGACGAACGGCAATCGTCTACGCCACGCAAACCGAAGGAAACAAAACGACGGTCCGAGCCGTGCCGGTGACGCCGGGAGTCTCACGGGGCCTGTGGATCACCGTGGGTAAGGAGGAAATCAAGGAGGGGGAGCTAGTGGTCATCGAGGGCAACGAGCGCCTTCGCCCGCTCCAAGAAGTCAGAATCGAGCAGAAGCAAATCCCGTACGCCAAGTAATCCGTACTACAGCCGTAGAGTCGCGTTATGAATTGGATCGAAACATTTGTTCATAATCCTGTCAAGGTGACCGTGGGCGTCATTTTGCTGCTGATGTTCGGACTTTTGGCTCTGACGACGATGCCCATGCAGCTTACGCCTGAAGTCCAGATTCCCACGTTAACGATCGAAACCATTTGGCCGGGCGCCAGTCCGCAAGAGATTGAGCGGGTAATAGTTCAGGAGCAGGAAGAGCAGCTAAAGGGCGTCGAGGGAGTCCGCAAAATGTCTGCGGAGTGCATGGACTCGGTGGGGCGGGTCATCCTCGAGTTTCCCGTCGGGACGGACATGCAAGAAGCGCTGCTCAAAGTCAACACGAAGCTGGCTCAAGTTCGGTCGTATCCGGAAGATGCGAAGGAACCAGTGATCAATACGTCCAACGTTGCCGATCGACCCATCGCCTGGTTCATGCTGGGTCAGCGGATTCCCAGCGTGGATTCTTACGAGAAATTCAAGCGCGAAAACCCAGACTTGAGTCCGCAATTGGATTTGGCCTTTGCCGCCAAGAGCGAAGGCCTAAAAATGCTGCGCCTGAGGAATCTGGCGCTGAAGGAAACACGAGTCCTGAGTTGGTTACCACCAGAACGCGACATCACGACGTTGCGACGATTTGCCGAAGATTTTATTGAAGCCAGCTTGGAGCGAGTCGAGGGAGTGTCTAACGCAAACGTGCTCGGTGGACGGGAAGAAGAGCTGCAAGTGATCATCGATCCTGAGCGGCTGGCGGCAAGAAATCTGACCATTAACGATGTGCGTTTGGCGCTCCGGGCTCAAAACGAAGACACCTCGGCTGGCGATTACTGGGAAGGAAAAAGGCGTTACGTCGTTCGCACACTAGGGCAGTTTCGGACACCGGAGCAAGTTGAAAATGCCATCATAGCTCGCCGAGATGAAGTGCCGGTCTACGTCCGCGACATAGGACGTGTGGTCGAGGGACACAAAAAGCCTGATGGATTCGTAAAACGATTTGGCACCACTTGTATCGCCATCAATGCCCAACGCTCCGTGGGGGCTAACGTGTTGGACGT
>JANNPR010001328.1:0-7214 GCA_031400345.1 Planctomycetota bacterium
TTGCGGGCGCAGGCTGGCATGGCCGGTGTCCTCCGGTGCAAATAGGTGCGCGAAGAATCGCGTGCTGCATTTTCCTATCTAATAAAGCACCGCTCGAACCGTTTTGCCATCAACAAATCCGGAAAGATTTTAGAAAGTGCAAAAAATTGTGTGGGTGTCTATAGATTGATAGCTCCCATATTGAATACGTTAAACACGGCTACGTGCATTTGACCAAGTTCTTCCTCTCTGACCAACTCCCACTCCTCAACCACGGACTCTGTTTCCAGCGATCGAATCATTTCGTCCGTAAGAGGCGACACAAAATAGGACCTCGAATCCGGAAAAACCATATAGGACAAACCCAGTTCCGGTCTCGTAATCGCGATTGTGGCGACGCCCCCAACACAGGTTTCGGTGCGCCGCCTTGCTCCGTCGACATACACCTTCGCAGCCTCATTATCACTTCGAATTATCTCCGCACTGTATTGCCTTGGAAGTGGAATCGGCATCTGCCGACCATTATGTGTTGACATTATACACCTCCGATCAGTTGAGAAAACCGAGCCCTCCAATAGGGATTCCTACAGGACGCCAAGGCTGCGAACACAACTGCAAACGATAGCCTCCTCGTTTGTCACCGGCGAAACCCTTCGTTCGAGTTTTTTGACACCGCATCGTCGTTTAGATTCCGAGCGATAAACTCTTGGGTTAGGACGTTGTCGACATAATAGAGGCACTGATCAAGAGCAACGGATGATAATTCACTGGATTCGAGGGCAGTAGCGATCGCGGTCAAAATGCCAGATATTTGGTGGGTTCTTATCGACTCCTCTTCATCACCTAACTCATTTGCCTCAATCGACACCGCAAAAAGCTCTTCAGATCGTCGATTCATGGATGCGATTTCGTCCTTCGTCGCACCCTGACCCTTTTCGAGTAGTCCGATCGCATTTCGCACTTCGTTGGTGCCGAGAATTTGCTTAGGGAATTGATCTAGGCATCGAAATAGCAGTCGGAGACGCTTTTTCGGATCAATAGATTCCACAAACTCCGCCAATGCAGTGGAATGTGAATCCAAGAATCTCAACTTGGTGCGCTTGGCTGTCATAATCTTCTCCATCAACGAGGCCTCGCGCAGTATCAGCAGATGCGGCACCGGAGGCTGTATCCCAAAATCTAAACCCAAACCAATCGTAAAACACTTCTAAGGGCGATAGTTCTGGGAATCGGCTACGAAGAGGAGATAGATGTCCAGCACCGTTGTTTGTGGCCATAACTGCACATTCATCTTATGTTCCACGATTCGCCCCTACGCCGAAGTCGACAATCATTTGTGTGGACTAGATTAACACCGCGAGAAGGTCCAACTTGTCTGCGTCGAGTGATTCGAGGACTTCCTGAAATTCCTGCCGCGCATAAGCTGCTTCGGCGGACTGTGCCGAGGGAAGTTGGGCGATGCTGGGGATAGCAATGTGTTGGATGTCTTCGTTGCCCAAGAACCCGATTTGCGGCGGCGGATCGCTACACACCGGCACCGAGAATTCGGGACGAGATTGCAGAAGCAAGGGCCAGATACCGGCATCCGTCAAAAATGAGAGACTTTTAAAGCCAATGAAACTACCAATATTGATTCTTTCGCCGGTCACGTCGGCTAGCCAGCAAACGGCGTCGAAATATCCCGCGTCACAATCATCCGGAAGTTGTCCTGCGCCGATCGTTGCCGCCTTCGCAAGCGTGTTTCTTATCTCTTCTTCGTCAAATCGTTGTGCGCTTCGAATCTGTTGTTCCATACGGTTCAAAATAACTTGTGCCGCAATTCGGAATTGATCCGCAACGTTTCGGCCCGCGATACCGAAGAAATGGACGGAGTACTTCATCGCCGCCTTCCGCCATTGGTTAAACCGCAAGGCCCACAGATTGACGAGTGATGACTGCCGCTTCGAGTTTTTCAGGCAATCTAGGGAATTTCAGCCCGCGTCGTTCCGCAATGAACCAGACGGACGATTGATGAAGGGCAAGCCAATCGTATACCTGGCCATCCTCTGGCTTAGACAAGAAGTGATTGACCGTTTGTTCAAATGCTTTATTGAATGCTGACTGATCGGCCCCTTGTGCGGCCTCCCAGGCAGCACACAGCAGTCGCGGCCGTTTCGTACGGACTTTCTTCACTTTCGCCAACAACTCCGCACTTCCTTCCATCGGAGTTGGACTCAAACTGCCAGCGATACAGACGAAGAGCTGAAAATACTCAGGCTCGACCGTATCGGCACAATACAACGGTGGAACCGTGGCATCGAACCAGGAGGAGATTCTCCCGATTTCGTCCTATCGTCCAGCGAGCCCGCCCAATAACAAAGCGCTTTCGAATGCCTCAAACCATTCTGCTCGCTTCAGTTCCTCGGGACGCGACCCACAAAAAAAGTCGACGGCGAGATTCATCCCAAACTCGATCTGTTCGCGGAGGCCCTCGACGGGGCCAAAGCCCCAGTGTTGCAAAGCCGGGTACATGAGGTTGACCTTGATCCGGTGAGCACCAGACTTTGACTTGGCGAGCATGGCATCGTCTTGACGCAGCTTCGCAAGTAGTTCCGGTAGCGGCTTGTAATATGGCCACGTGCGGCCAAGTATTTCGAATCGCTTTTGTGTCACGGTATTACCTCGGTCAAAAACCATTCGGTCCTGTCGAAGGCCAATCGTTCCACAGAATCTTGTTATTCGTCCAGATCTGCTCCCCTTCGTTACGAACTAACTTCCTGAGAATTAGGAAAATCCAATAGGGTGGCGATAGTATCACGTGCAATACTTCGTGGATACGTTTTTATGGAGTGGCTGGATGCGATACATTCCACACATCCGTCAGTAAATACGAAGCAGTAATGCTTCAGATCAGTTGTCGCCAAAGGCTGCATTTCCTTTACAGCAGCGAGTCTTTGACAAGAAATGCCCCTAGTCCGTCAAGCCCGACAATCCCAAGCGGATACTCCAGGAGGGTTGCGACACGAGTGCGTGTTTGTCGTGCGCAAGCGACGTCAGCGAACGTCACGATGGACACTTTGTTTAACTAACCCTCCACCAAGACAACTCACCCGAAGTAGTTACACGCGCCTGTGTCATCGTCAACGTCAACATGAAACGTGTTCTTCGAAACGATCGTGTCGGGAGGAATATCTTCGTGCTCGAAGCTGAACTGCCACACCTTTCGACGACGTCCAAGCGGTACTTCAGATCCTTTTAGGCACCCGGCGTGCATTTCGACATTGCAGACAGAATCCTTGTGATAGCACCGGAAGTAAGAAACGTCAATTTTCTTCAAGTACGCAATTGCTACTTCAAACGCTTCTGCGTCCGACATATGTCTCACCCTCAAACGGCACGATACGATTTTACTGATGCTGGGGGAAGACTGGACCGGGTGTTCTCGGGTGGGCAACCACCCGGGACCACCCGGTCCCGTTCTCCCCGTTCTCCCCCGTAATACACGTTGCCGTCAACTGTAACGCTTCGAGGTGCCAAATCTTGAATTCGTAAAAGGCTCTGGTACTCTTCAACGGCCAATCGGCTTCGGTTCATCCGCTTGTTCAAGTAAGCCGCTATCGCGGCCGGAATGGCGTCAGCGACCTGGGATTTCCTCCTCAAGGCGATGCCGTTGACAAGTCCATAGTGGACTTGGCGACGCGATCGATGATAGCGCCGGGCGGTCGGGTGCATTTCTTAGTACTGCTGCCCGCTTGTGATGGACGCATCGCCAACGCACCATCCGGTGCGCCCCTTCCTACGCCGGGCGTGGATTGCGGTCGTGGCGTCAGCGACCATTTCTGGGAGGATGAACAGCGAGATTGCCTCTCCGGTGATTCTGTTCCTTGAGGGTCTCCATGGTTTCGTGATCGTCTCGCCAGACAAGGTCGTAACCTGGGTCGTGAATTCCGTTGGACCGATCCAGTTGTCTGTGCTGACAACGGCGAGACAATGACGTTGATTCATGAGGGCATCGAGAGGCAGCACAATGTTACCATTAATTAACCGCAGGTTGAATCTCGTAGTCGTTGTCGGATTCCGCGTTGCCGGTAATACACGCAAAGCATCCGAGTCCGGCCTCGGCGGATCCAACGATCCAGATTATTTCGCCGCAGGCACATCGCTCGCCTTGGGCATGAGCGTCAATTGCTTCCCGCAGCCGTCCCTCGACATCTGCGCGCACTTCAGTTGGATTGGCGGCAAGGAAAAGGTCGACGTATTCTCGGAGATTGATTGGTTTGAATCCTGGCTTCATTTGTCGTCTCAATATTTAGTCATAAATAATGCCATATCACGGGCAGCCGCTTCGAAAGCCCCTTTGCATGGCCTTTGAACGACGACAACTTTTTTGAATCACGGACGATTTCGTTTGCCATCAGAATGACGATCGTCAACAGTGAATCGTTAATCCGTACCGACTTGCCTCGATAGTCTAAATAACTGATTTCCATAAACCATTCGACAACCGATTTGCGCTCTCGGTGAACCAGACCGTAATACCTTTCGCTACTTCCTTAAGCGGTTTGTCGAGGATCGTACCCACAGGCGACGTCAAAACGCATACATCCCGTCTACCAAATATTAGGGTCGACAATTGTCGTCGAGTTTAGCATGGCATAGAGTTCACTCGCGCGGGCTGACCACTCGCCGCGCAACGTAAAATACAAGTGTGCTGGGACGCCACCAAAATCCAAGATCACCTGGCCTTGCAATCGTCGTGCATAATCCACCAATGCGCCTCCTGCGTCCTCAATCACGATGTAGGAGCCCAAAGAGACTCGGCACTCGGATACATTAAGGTCGCATTGGACCGGCCGCGTTCGTGAAATTCCAGGAACAAACACCGGGCCCGTCCTCTCCATCCGAGCGACAACGCTCTTCAAGGTGTCGAATTCCTCTGACGGCGGCGCGAAGAACCGCAACACCACTGACTCTCCGCTGTCTTTGTTGACGGAAACGGCCGACACCTCCTTATTTTTAGCTTTTGCCAAGACGTTGATCTTGAATTCGAAGTCTTTCGGATATGTCGTCTTCACGACGGCATTTTCAACAGGTGTCCACATCATTCATGCACCAAATCACTTACACAACACTTACACAATTGGTATAGGGAGAACGAGAAAAGGTGATCCAGGCCTGGATCTTAAGGCAATTCGATAAAACCAATATAACGTAGCCCCCTCAGAGCGATTTTCCCAGAGGGACAGGTAGACGCCCGTTGCGGCTGGCCCGCCCTGAGCCGTACTCGCATATGGATACTCTCGAGGTCCTGCCCAAATGGAGCAAACGGCAAACCGAAAACTGCTCTTACCCAGGCACGGTTGGCATCCACGATCACCTTGACAGCCGGGTTCGAGTACGGACCGAGGTAATTCAGGAACGCGTGCGGCGGCACCGCTAATATGTGGGCCAGGCGATGTGCATATACTGCCGGCCATAGTACCTCAAAAACCGGGAAAATTGGGACCAACCGAATTCTCAGTGTCCGTACAATTGCTCGAGCAGCCTCTCGCGTGATCGTCACCACATTTTCCATCACAGTGTTCACATATAGGTCAGTATGGAATCTACTCCCTCCAAAATGGCCTCCTTGTCGAGAAACGACGAAAGCCTTTCTTCTACTCGGTACCATTCATCTCGAGGAGATGCGGGTAGCGCTACAAGTATGTGGCCGAAATTGACATCACTGCTGTCACACCGGATCACCAGCTGTTCTAGGTCACCGATGAATTCGCCGATCACTCTGTCGCCACGTGCTGCGTCTTGTGGCCGGTCTCGATTGAACTGCCTTGTGCGTTGATTTGACGTTTCATATTCCAGCAGCCTCAGCCCCCATTGGCCATAATTAACATCCTCGAAAAGTTTTGCATCAAAAAACTTGCTCCAGAAGCTCTCGAGGTCTTCGGGAAGGTGCTTGGCAACAACTGGCGTCGTGGCCTCGGTGGCGGAACATTGCATGGGCATATCAACACCTGTGCGGATTCCCTGCATATATTCAGGGATTCTTGGAGTCGCCCAATCTGCCAAGAGTTGGTTCATTATTTCAACGACAGTTCTCGATGGCATCTCAGCGGATCCAGGATCACTTTGCATTAACTGATACACGGCAGCCCGAATCTTTTCGGGACGTCGTCATCGTCAAATGGGCGCGACGACGAAATTGCATGAGTCGATGCAAGGTAGGCCCATCAGCTAGTTATCTTTGGGTCTTGGTTGTAACTGACTGATGTGGTGCGGGGGCTCGTATCCAGTCCAATGCGAAAGGGTTGCTTGAATCTCCCGTTGCGCCTCTTCGGGTGACAGTCGCGGGTTAGGCTCCGGGTTATCGTAAATGAATTCAGGTGGGTTACTGGGCAAGTTAACTCGATCCCACGCGGCTAGCAACGACTTCCAGTAACGCAGGGCGCTCAAATATGCATCCATATTAATGATTGCTGGAATACTCTCCTCGAGATGAATGTTTGCAATCAGCACCCATGTTGGCATGAGACGAACGATGTGGCCGTTACCGCAACCTTCGCCGGGCGGGCTTTTGCCCTCCGCGACCTCCAAAGCTTGATTCATGTAGAAGTCACATGACTCCACCGAAAATCCTACATCCCAGAATAAAAACGTTCCAACTACTTCGTAAGGTTGCTCGAAAACTGGTCCCCAATTACGAGGTCCATAAAATGCGATTTTGCCTTTCATGCGTATTCCATTGTTGTCAATGCAAACTATAAACCATGCGGCCATGCGGTATGAACGTTTCCGTTTCGTAAGACGATAAATATTTGCATACCGCTCGGCCCAGTACCTATCAAGGTGTTAGCGCCGGCAGGAATCCCATTTTGAAACGCATGATCCACTTCTTGTAACACTTTATTTACCGACCAATTGTCAGGAAAGAAGGTTGATTGTGCGGTTTTCGGAACAAAAGTCCCTGCTGCATTCTTAATTTCTACGCTTTGTTTGTACGCGCCGAAGGGATTTTCCGGGCCCTTCGTTCCAACACGTCTTGCTGTTCCGGCAACTTCGCCAATTCTGTGGTGGAAGCCGCCTGGAAAACCTCCCGGACTAAAATTACCGAGCAATATATGTTTCCAATTAATGTGCCCATAAGTGTTGTTATGGACAAGCACGCCGGTCGACAGCAAGCGGAAAACGTGGTCTCCATTGACTTCGATATTAAAAACGTCCGAACTTTGTTGATCGTTGCGGATGTCGGTGATCTGCAG
>JANNPR010000010.1:0-3012 GCA_031400345.1 Planctomycetota bacterium
TGAAGACATTCGTGATCGATCTGCAAGCGATGGTGGTTTTATGGCGATTTTGGAGGTCTGTGGTTTCAATGACTGGTTGATCAAGATGTTGCGAGAGTACGGATGCCGAGAGATCGTGTTAGTGCAACCGGAAGCCCGCGACACTGTCACCTACCCACTTTTGATATTAGAACGACTCATACCTCGCCTCACGCCAAAAGTTCTTTGATGGGTTTAGAAGCCGGGTCGGCCATTGGCATCTCGCGACCTCCGACGTCGAAGTTTGCCGTGGAATCCAATCCGACGGCCTGAAGATAGGTATGGAATAGATTTCCATGGTCGACTTCTCGATCGACAACTGCTGTCCCAGTGTCGTTCGTTTTTCCTATCGCGGCACCGCGTTGAATTCGAGCGCCGCCAAGGCAAACAGACCAGGCGGTGCCCCAATGATCACGACCGTAATATTGGTTGATGTTGGGAGTTCGCCCAAATTCTGACAAAACGACAATTAAGGTGCTGTCCAACATTCCTCGCTCGGCAATGTCTTGCACTAGCGTAGCAAACGGTTTGTCGAATTCGCCGAGCTGCTCAATATGGAAATTGAAATTTTCGTTATGCGTGTCGTAATTCGAATGAGTGACCTGCACAAAGGTGATTCCGCGTTCCAGGAGCCGTCGCGCGAGCAGGCAATGGCGTCCGAAATCAGTCGAGCCGTAACGATCGACATCGGCTTGCGGTTCTTTGGAAACATCGAAAACCTCTCGCTGCCGCATCAACTCCAGTGCTTGGTCGAAACTGCCGGTGTAGGCGTCAGTCATTGCGGTGCGATGTTTCTGAAGAAATCGTTCGTTTGCGCGTCGGCGCATTGCCTGACGAACTTCATCCGAAGTTTGGGATATCGCATCGGGTCGGGCCGAGTATTGTGGCGGATTGCCGTTTCCCAACATGACACTGGAATACTTGGGGCCTAAGTACGCGCTGTCGTTGCTGCGACCGCCGGCCCCCCCGGGAGTAATCTGGATATGACCGGGCAGAGACGCTGTCTCGGGCGTTAGGGCTTTCGCTGCTACCGCCCCCAGACGCGGATAGTCCAGGCCGGGCATTTCGCGACGGCCAGTCATCATCATGTATTGACCCTTGCCGTGGTCATTTTCCTTGGTGTTAACACTGCGAACGATCGCCAAATGGTGCATCATCTTGGCTGTGTGTGGTAGCAATTCGCAAAGCTGAAGGCCTGGGACCGAAGTGGAAATGCCGCGGAAGGGGCCTCCCGTATTCGTACCCGGCTTGGGATCCCAACTCTCGAGCTGGCTGAGACCGCCGTGCATATTAAAAATCACGACCCGCTTTTGGTCCTTGGCCAATTGTTCCGCCGCCGCGGGTCGAGTGAATGCGTCCAAGCCGCCGACGATCGCACCTGCGCCCGCAATCGCGCCCCCCAAAAACTGACGCCGGGCAAACGTATGTTCCGCTGTTCCACAAGCGTAGGTGCATTTCATAACTTCATCCTTTCAAAATTGTGTTTTCGTAGGATGGGCACTCCTGCCCGTCGCCTTTATTTGGACGGGAAGGAGTGCCCATCCTACCAACTCGGTTTCATTAATGCACAAATCGAAACTCGGCTGAGGTGATCAGCGCCCAAGCAAGCTCTTGAGCGACATTAGCTTTCTCAGCGGCGCGCGCCGCTAATGTCTGGGTAACTTCCACGACCTCTTCTTCCGACGGCTGACGTGTCAAGACGCTGATATACAATTCCATGGCAAAAGCACGCGGATCTTCCAGTTTCAACAACCGGCTGGTTAGATTGTTACCGCTCGGGGCAAGCCAGCCCGTCAATACGCCGCTATTCCCAAAAAACAACGCCTGATCCGCAGTTGCGAAAAATGCACCCTGCGGTTGTCCAGGGGCGTGACCAAAAAGTCCGATGAATGCCGTCGTGCTAGGCTTCAATTGGTCATAGGCGTTTTGCTCGATGGCGGCAGCTCTAGCCGTCATCTTCGCGGAGTCGGCAGGGTCGGGCGGCAAGGTTTTGTTGACTTCTGCCTCGGCCGCTTCGCGGTAATTATCGAGTACCCCAGTAGCCTGCAGGATGCTCCAGCTCACTTGGTCTGGTGTTTTCGCCCGCAAAGCGGCGACATAAAACCTCTGAACCCATTTTTGATTGAGCTTTTCCAACACAGACTTAACGGCAATCTTTTCAGTCTCCAGTTTGGCACTGTCCTCTTTAAGTTGAGACTCCAAGATCGGCATCCTCTGCTGAGCGTTGGTCATTTCCGTTTGCATATTGGTCACGGCTTGCTGAACGGTAGTCAGCTTTTCCGCGGCATCCTTGGCCAATTGTCCTTTGGCGGCAAACGTTTTCTGCATTTCTGCCAGTTCGGCAGCCAATTGATCGGATCGCGTTTTTACCGCTAATGCGGCTTTCTTCAGTTCCGCATCGTCGGGCAGTTTTTGCGATGCCGCTTCCGTTTTAGAAACCACTTCCGCAAACGTCGAAACCGCCGCCTGCTTCGCATCCCGCTGTTGAGTAACTTCGCCCAGTTCCTTAACGGCCTCTTCGTTGGATTTTTGCGACTGAACCAGATCCGATTGACGTTTGGGAAGTTCGACGGAAAGTCGATCAACGGTTTGTTTACGAGTCGACAATTCATTCTGCACGGCCGCGACAGTCGTTTGAATTCCGTTAAGATTCGACAGCCGAGTTCCATATTCCGTCAACATCTTCAGAAGAACTAAACGGGCGAAAGCTTGGCTAACCGTGGCGCGTTCAGAACTCGCTTTTAGCTCGCTGTTCCGTTCTTGTAGCTTGAGCTGCGTGATCTGTTGGTCCACGGCGGCCAGTTTGATGGCAACGGTTGCCGCTGCTTGCTGAGCCGCCGTCAAGGCATCCGCCGTTGTTTTCACGGGAACTGAAAAGTCCGTTACGGTTTTGACCGCAGCCGCCAACTCGGCGGCAAGAACAACCGATCGAACCTTGAATATTTCGGCGGCTTGCGCCAACTCTTTTTCGCCTGACAACTTGGTGGCCGCTTC
>JANNPR010000017.1:0-1984 GCA_031400345.1 Planctomycetota bacterium
TGGTCGAGGCTTCCCAGCATGTCGGTATGGCCCCAAAACGCGTACATGTCTTGAGCCTTCCGGAAGCCGCAATGCTCAATCAATTCTGAATAGAATGGCGGATTGTACGTCATCATGAATGTCGGGGGACTGTCGAATCCGTCGATCAACAAGCCCATTTCATAATTAATCGACGGATTCATCGGACCGCGAACGAGGTGAGCTCCGTGGCTGGCCAACCATCCGCGAGCCGCTCCGAACAGACCCTCAGCCGCCGCGACATCGTTTTCGCATTCAAAGAAGCCGAAGAATCCACGCTGTTCATTGAATTGCCGAATATGTGCGTGGTTGATTATAGCTGAGATCCGGCCGCAAGGCCGACCATTCCGCAGCGCCAAGAATGTCTGCGCTATCGCATCTGCGTAAAACGGATGACGCGCATAGCCTACAAGCTCTTTTTGGACCATGCGCAAGGGAGGAACCCAGTTTGGGTCTTGCGCGTACAGTTCCCACGGCAATTTTAGGAAGAGCTTCTTATCGGCGCGCGTTTGGACGGGCCGTACCTCGAGCGACGCTGGGGTTTTGGACATAGGTGCGTGCCGCAAAACGGCGAACGAGCGGCTTGAAAAGTGTGGGCTTCGTAGAGTAGTCTTCCGGTGTCACCGGGAACCACTCCCGGTCCTCTTAACTTTCCGGACTCTACATTCCCGGGTACTACGTGATTCCCGGGCATTAAATTATCCCCGGGCATTACACTCCCGGACACTACGATAGGCTCGGGTTTGCAATGCCTGTAATAGCCGCTCGCGAAAACGGTGCTGCTCACGGCCGAGCCCAACTATACCGCAAACCTTCTTTTACCAATAGCGGCGGGATCGATGGCCGCAGCGGAGGACCGATTCCGTGCTAATGCTCGTGACGGGCGCTACAGGACTCGTCGGCAACAACGTTGTGCGACTGTTGTTGGAACGAGGACATAAGGTCCGTGTCCTGACAAGGACGACCAGCGATTCTCGTCCGCTGCAGGACCTGGACGTAGAGATCGTTCACGGTGATGTGCGAAATCCGAACGAAGTCGTGCAAGCCTGCACTGGCGTTTCTTTTGTAATTCACGCAGCCGCTTGGGTGCATATCGGTTGGACCGGTAACGACTTGGCACATGCGGTCAACGTTCGAGGTACTCACAACATCGCCGAAGCCGCTCGTCAAACAGGCGCACGCATGGTACACGTCTCCAGCGTCGACGCGGTGGGTATCAGATCCCACAGCGTACCCGCTACCGAAGATGATCCGGCTGGCGGCAAGCCACTCTGCCCATATGTCGTAACGAAAACGGGGGCCGAGCAAATCATAATGGATCAAGTCGCTCAGGGCTTACAAGCAGTTATTGTCAACCCTGGATTCATGTTCGGACCCTGGGACTGGAAGCCGTCTTCTGGCCGAATGTTGTTAACCGTAGCAACTCGCTGGACCCCAGTTACCCCGACCGGTGGATGCAGCGTGTGCGATGTACGGGATGTTGCCGCGGGAATTTTGGCTGCTGCCGAGCACGGCCAGATCGGACGCAGATACATCCTGGCCGGATTTAATTTGTCTTACTTCCGACTCTGGAAACTAATTGCACAAATCACAAATGGGCGATTGCCCTGGTTTCCTGCTGGCCCTTTAATGCGGTTGGCAGGAGCACGATGGGGCGACCTGCAAGGTAAACTCACCGGCCGCGAGCCCGATGTGAACTCGGCATCGGTCAAAATGTCGAATCTGTTTCATTATTACAGCAGCGCCCGCGCCCAGGCCGAACTCGGCTATCAGAACCGAGCCCTAGAAGATTCGATCCGCGACGCCTGGGATTGGTTTCGGCAGAACGGGTACGTGAAAAAGTAGTGGTCAGTGGTCAGTGGTCAGTGGTCAGTGGTCCACTACCCACTAACCACTAACCTCAGGGCGCCTCGGATTCCAGGGCCTTGTGCACAAAGACATTGACCGCACCCAGCGCGAACGATTG
>JANNPR010000031.1:0-1326 GCA_031400345.1 Planctomycetota bacterium
GGTATCGAAGCAAACTCCTAGTTCAACTATTTAATACTTTCTGCAGGTTCGTCTGAGCAATTCCCGAAGGTGACTGGATTCGCGTACTTCCATAGTACTAGCATGCGACTAAAAATGGTGTTTACAAGAGGGATGAAGAACGGAGTGTCCCAGTGGCAGACTAGATTCTTCATCCCCTCTAAGCACTTTTCAACGGTGAATTATTGTGGGAGTTCGCACACTTGCGAGAGACGGTTTTGCCCTGCTATGTTGCAGCACCTTACGAGGCAGGCGAGTTCTTTTCTTAATGTTGGTCTGACATCGTGTTTTGGAAAACCCTGTTTCGGACGGTTGACACGTTCGGGCACTCGATAGGTGATTTGTCATGCGCAACGTGATAACGCTCGTTCTGGGCGGTGGTAGGGGAACGCGACTTTATCCGCTGACGAAGTATCGGGCGAAACCGGCAGTCCCCCTAGCCGCAAAGTATCGCCTCATCGACATACCGCTCTCCAATTGCATTAACAGCGGTTTGAATCGCGTTTATGTGCTAACACAATTTCTGTCCGTCAGTCTTCACCGTCACATCCGGCAAACGTACCGCTTTGATCAATTCAATGGCGGTTTTGTCGAGATCCTGGCTGCCCAGCAAACGATTGACGCCAGCACGGACTGGTATCAGGGAACCGCCGATGCAGTTCGTAAGAATATGCGTTACATACAGCAACCCGATGTCGACTACGTTCTAATTCTCTCCGGGGACCAGCTGTATCGAATGGACTACCGTGACATGATTCGTACCCATGAAGATAGCGGTGCGGATGTGACCATAGCCGGATTGCCGGTGGCACGCGAACAAGCACGTTCCTTGGGAATCATGCGCATCAACGACAACGGTCGTGTGGAAGGATTTTTGGAAAAGCCACAGACCGATCAGGAAATAGACTTGGTCCGCATGGATCCTGCTTGGATTGACGCTCGTGGAATCGCTAGCAACGGCCGAGATTGCGTAGCCAACATGGGCATCTACCTCTTCAATCGCGATACGTTGATCGACGTGCTGACGAAGACAGATTACCAAGACTTCGGCAGAGAGATTTTCCCAACCGCTGTGCGGGTCCGAAAAGTGTTCGTGCACTTGTTCGACGGTTATTGGGAAGACATCGGGACCACTCGAGCATTCTTTGATGCCAATCTGAGTTTGACGAGTCCCAATCCGCCGTTTGCTTTGGCACCGCCTGAGGCGCCGATTTACTCGCGAGCCCGCTTTCTTCCACCGTCTTTGCTGGAGGGCGCTACGATAACGAGTAGTCTCATTGCCGATGGTTGCAGGATCGGTGCCGGAGC
>JANNPR010000040.1:0-10465 GCA_031400345.1 Planctomycetota bacterium
TTACGACGGGCAGTTGACTCGGTGCTTGCCGGCCGACCCGTGTCTCCGGAGCAGCGGCCCAGCATCGGTTGTAACATTAAATGGCGCGAAGGGGCCGAACCCGAGTATTTCAACGCCAAGGGTGTGTCCTAGACGTTAGAGAAGGAAGCATCTCGACGCTTACCTAGTGTCGCCGGTCTTCTTGCCTGTTAGCATTCGTTCAGCCGCTTTCGGCATCAGTTTGGCCAAGTTCGGATGCTGCTTCAATTCATACTTTTTGGCCAATGTGATGAACTCTTTTCCTCGGTCCCCCAACAGCGGATGTAAGTTTTGCCAGACGATGTGTGGGATCAACTTGTCATCGCCGCTACGCGCAGCGACGTCGACGAGCAAGCCTAGTGGATCGACTCCGTCAATTTTCCTGGAAGCAATCGCCAGCTGCAAAAGCACGTCGGGAGACTCGTCTTCCGCGCACTTCGCCACCGCCACTCTTACTGATTCTTCGACCTTACCCGCATTTCCTGCCGCCCGCACTCCCCATGCCCGCAATCCTGGATCGTTTGATGTCAGTACGTTCAAATGGAAATCCGGTTCCAGCGGTCCGCGACCCACCAGCGACCACAGGGCATGCATTCGAGTTTTTAGCGAAGCACTCTGCGACAGCACCAGCGACTGCAGCTTTGCTTGACCGTCTTTACTTTTACGTTCAGACAACAATCGCTGAGCCATATCCCGGAAAAAAATATTGGGGCTACCAAGGCGCTCAATTAGCTGATCGTCTGTCTCGGTGACCAAATCAAACTTCGGCGCTCGCGGTGAATCCTTGTAGCGGACTCGATATAGACGCCCTTTTAAGCGATCGATGCCTTTTGGGTCGCGACGCGCGTCTTGGTAACAGTGGTACCGGTCATACCAGTCCAAGACCCACAGACAGCCATCCGGACCGGTTTTTTGTGCGACCGTCATGAACCAAGCATCATTGGCAGTTAGAAAGTCGTCATTCGGTGTTCCGCGATACGTCGATCCATCGCGTTTCAAGGCATCCACATTTACGCAGTTGCCATGAATGTTGCCCATGTACAACCGATCGCGATAGGCAGCCGGGTAGGCATCGCTGTCGAAATAGTGAAGGCCGCAGTAGGCTGCCTGTTGATGTTTGTAATCGACGATGGAGCCGATCTTCCAAGTGAACGGTGGATACTCTCCCGCCTGTCGGTGGTAGTAGCCTGTCTCCGCAATATGCCACAGGTGGTCGATTACGCAGGCGCTGACAAAAGCGCTCCCTTGCGAGTCGAAAGCGATACCCCAAGGGTTGCTTGTGCCTTCGGCAAATAGTTCAAAGGCACCGTTTCGCGGATTGATGCGGAACATGGCACAAGTGAACTTGAAATCGCGTCCGCCGTTCGCAATCTGGCTCTGATTGAAGACCCCATTGAGCCCATACAAATAGCCGTCAGGTCCCCAAGTAAATGAGTTAGGCAGCTCATGAGTATCGAGGCGGCCAAACCCTGATACGATGACTTTCGTCTCGTCGGCTTTGTCATCGCCGTTCGTATCTTTGAGAAATAGTATATCGGGCGCGTTTCCGACCCATACGCCGCCATGCCCCAAAGCTATTCCGGACGGGATATTCAAACCCTCGGCAAAAATAGTGAATTTGTCCATCCGACCGTCGCCATCCGTATCTTCCAGGATCTTAATGCGGTCCTGTCCTTTTCCCGGTTCGGAGCGGGGATATTCAAGACTCTCTGTGATCCAGACACGCCCCCGTTCGTCGAATGTCATCGACACGGGATTTACGATATCGGGTTCACACGCCACAACTTCGACTGTAAATCCATCAGGAACTTTCATCTTCTTGATGGCTTCGGAGGGAGACAGCGCAGGTCCAGGCGGTTTCGATTGGGCGTGCGGAATCGGATCGTCAGCCGCTCCCAGGCAAGTACTCGCGAGCAAGATCATTAACGGGGCGCAGCTAAGATAGGGTCGCATGCACTAAGTCCTTTGGCGGTCGCGTTTTGTTCGATTTGTACGGACCAATTATGAGAGGACGCGTAGCAAGTCGCAACAGTGCGACCTCTTCCGGACTCGAAGTGGCAGTGCACAGGGAAGGCTAGCATGTAGTTTGAGCTGGAATGATTGGGATCGGAGACCTGACGAACAACCAATTTGGCGCGTTTTAATCCCTTCGTTCCGCGTTCTTGACATTGACGCTGGTACGACCGCCACTAAAATTCGGCCGCTTATCTTGTTGGACAGTGTAAAAACTGCACGATCTCTCAGCCCGGAGGGCGACGTGTAATAGGATGATGCGTGACGATTGAACGTATTTAGCCCTGGAAGGGGCGACACAGGTCGCGGCAACAACCCGGGTACCGCGCGTGGGGGTCATCGCCGCGATGTGTCGCCCCTGCCGGGGCTGCGAACAAATGCGGGACGATTTCGTCCAGGTGCTGACGCCCCTGGTATTACATGCCGCCCTCCGCGCTGACCTACTTCCACTCGAAATCCAAACTGCGCCTTAGTAAATGACCGAATTGAAAACTCCAGCTGGCGAGTCATCCTCTGACCCACGCACTGCGCGCCGAGATAAACTGACAAGAATCTCCGCGATGTGATTCGATCCCTGGGGAGGCCGATTCGACAATCGCGCCATGATTGGCGATATTCGCGCTCGGGTAAATGAAATCAGCTTTCGCTCTGAAACGGGGACAGTTATCGCATTGCCGAGCCCGTCGGACACCTCCATCGACTTCCGGCAATGGTTTTCGACTCAAGGTAAAGGGGAGTTAGTAGGACCTAAGGTTCGGGCCGCTGGCCGGATCATGTTACAGCGTGATGCCGGCAAATTACGATTCCTCGATATTCAAGATTGGACTGGCAAGGTCCAACTATTAATCGGCAAGAATCAAGTCGGCGACGCAATTTGGGAGCTCGCAAGCTGCTTCGACTTGGGCGATATCGTAGGCGTGGATGGGGAATTGCGGCGAACGAAGACAGGCGAGTTGACGATTTTCGCACAAGACTTGCATTTCTTGTGCAAGTCTCTGGAGCCACCCCCGGAGAAGCACCACGGTCTAACCGATCCGGAACTTCGCCAGCGCATGCGATACGTAGATTTGGCGCACACCGACGGGGTACTGGAGCGGTTTCTCAATCGGACAAAGATCGTTCAGTCCATTCGCGCCACTTTATCTGGACATGGCTTTTGCGAAATTGAGGGGCCCACGTTGCACACCGTCGCCGGTGGAGCGGCAGCTCGCCCGTTCAAGACGCACCACAATGCGTTGGACATGCCGCTCTTCATGCGCATTGCGCTGGAGTTGCATCTTAAACGATTGCTTGTCGGCGGAATGGAGCGTGTGTACGAGTTGGGTCGTGTTTATCGCAACGAGGGAATCAGTCCCCGCCACAATCCGGAATTCACGATGCTCGAGGTCTATCAGGCATTTGGTGATTATCATTCGATGATGGACTTGACGGAACAGATCATCGTCCACGCAATCCGGGCCATTGGCGGCGAGTTTCGTTTGCCGTGGG
Source organism: Planctomycetota bacterium (assembly GCA_031400345.1). Lineage (GTDB taxonomy): Bacteria > Planctomycetota > Planctomycetia > Pirellulales > Pirellulaceae > JANNPR01. The sequence goes on from JANNPR010000040.1 coordinate 3,520, forward strand.
GTGAAAATACGATTGACTTTACACCACCGTTCGCGCGCAAGACCTATGACGAATTGTTTCAGGAGCACACGGGGACGGACCCGTCCGATGAGTTGGCGGTAGGCAACCTAGCCGAGAAGATCGGTTTCGACACCGCCAACAAGCATCCGGACGTGATCAAGAGTTTCGTTTTTGAAGAGGCCGTAGAAGACTCACTGATTGGACCGGTTTTTGTCTTGGACTACCCTGCCAGCATTTGCCCGTTAACGAAGCGAAAGCGCACCAATCCGAAAGTGGCCGAACGCTTCGAGCTATTTATCCAGGGGATGGAAGTCGCCAACGCATACACCGAGCTGAACGACCCAGATCTGCAGGCAGAGTTATTTCAAACGCAGCTTGCCGGTATGGCCGAAGACGAATCGATGGCCAAGATGGACCACGATTTTATCCGCGCACTGCGACACGGAATGCCACCAGCCGGTGGTTTAGGAATCGGCATTGATCGATTGGTAATGTTGCTGACCAACGCACAGAGCATCCGCGAGGTCATCCTATTTCCCCTGCTGCGACTTGAATGACGACCGCGTGAATTCGACGGACCGAAGACAGCCAAAGGAATGGCAATGTACAAACTTCTTCTCTCGTGGCGATATCTGCGAACGCGTTACATCGCCCTGGCCTCAATTATCAGTGTGACTTTAGGCGTGGCAACGCTGATTGTTGTCAACAGCGTCATGGCCGGCTTTTCCGAGGAAATGCATAAACGCCTGCACAGCATCCTCTCCGATTTGGTATTCGAAAGTATCAATCTGGATGGGTTTCCCGATCCCAAATGGCACGAAAAGGAAATCCGAAAAATTCTAGGCGATGACGTCGAGGGCATTACCTCTATCGTGCACGTGCCGGCAATGTTGAGTTTCCAGGTACGCGGCGAGTTTGTTAACAAACAGTTGAATCTGATCGGCGTTGACGAGGAAACGTATGCCAAAGTCAGCGACTTCAGCCAGTACCTGCTGCATCCCGCAAACCAGAAGCAGATGACGTGGTTATTACAAGAGCAGGGCTTTGCACCGGGTCGCGAAGGGTTTCCGAATTCTGGTTGGCAATATCGTCGGCATCGAGTCAGCGGCGAACGAGCCTACGCAGAGCAATTGAAGAAGCTGGAAGAGGAACGGATCAAGCGTGAAGGCATAATAGCGGATTCGGCGACGCCGTCCGACGCGCCACCAGCCGATCCACGAAGTCAAGCCATGCTCGAGGCTACCATGGGCGAGAAGCAGGGGACCGTTTTCGATCCCAATGTTAAGCAACATACGGGGATCATCTTGGGAATTGCCACGTGTTCGGTTCGTCACCGAGATTCGGATGGCAAAGTCAAGGACTACTACCTTTGTCGCCCGGGTGATGACGTTCAAGTCAGCTTTCCGAATTCGGGGGCTCCGCCGAAGATCGTGAGCGAGAACTTCACCGTGGTCGACTTGTATGAAAGCAAAATGAGCGAATATGACTCGACCTTCGCCTTCGTGCCGTTGCGAAACCTGCAAGAGCTGCGGGGAATGATCGACCCTTCGCAGAAAATCCCCAGCGTGACGTCGATTCAGATCAAGCTGAAGTCAGGCTCTAATCTCAATCAGGCTCGCGACAAGTTGCGGCGCCGATTTCCTGCAGAACAATTTCCCTTCCGAATTCAGACGTGGAAGGATATGCAGGGTCCGTTGCTATCTGCAGTCCAATTGGAATCAACCATTCTCAACATCCTGTTGTTCTTGATTATCGCCGTCGCCGGTTTCGGCATCCTGGCGACGTTTTTCATGATCGTTGTGGAGAAGACCCGAGACATCGGCATTCTGAAAGCGCTGGGAGCACCCAGCCGCGGTGTCATGAGCATTTTTCTGAGTTACGGTTTATCGCTGGGGCTTGTGGGCTCCGGCGTGGGCGCCATCATCGGTTATTTGTTCGTACTTTACATCAACCAAATTGCGGCCTTGCTGGAACTGGTTACCGGCCGTGAAGTGTTTGATCCGACGGTGTATTACTTTCAGGAAATCCCCACGATTATCAGCCCGCTCACTATCCTTTGGGTGGCGGCCGGTGCCACGTTAATCGCTGTGTTGGCAAGTATTTTGCCAGCTATCCGAGCCGCTCGGCTGCACCCTGTGGAGGCATTGCGCTATGAGTAATTTCTTTGGGACCGCTGCCCATTCGAAACGAACCCCCGCCGCACCTGAAGACGCTCGGGGGAATAGCGGGAATAAATCGAAACCAAAGTTGCGGCTGGTTCGAGAACCCCAGACCGCACAAACGCTTCTCGCCTGCCGGAAGCTGACCAAGAGTTATCGCAAAGATAAGCACGGCATCCCGGTCCTGAGGGGTGTAGACCTTGCGGTTTCCGCTGGGGAGTTCGTAGCGATTGTCGGACAAAGCGGATCCGGGAAAAGTACCCTCTTGCACCTGTTAGGGGTGCTCGATGCGCCCGACTCGGGTGAAATCCGCTTCGAAGGAAACCGTGTCGACAACTTGCCATCCACATCGCGGGATGCTTTGCGCAATAAACATTTCGGGATGGTTTTCCAGTTCTATCATCTTCTGCCCGAACTTTCCGCCCTGGAAAATGTGCTCACGCCGATCATGATCGCAGAGAGTGTCTGGTCGTATTGGCGGAACCGTAGTCGCCATTCGAAGCGCGCCCACGAACTGCTGGAAATGGTCGGCCTTTCGCACCGTCTAACTCACCGACCACGAGAATTGTCGGGCGGTGAAATGCAGCGAGCCGCAATTGCCAGGGCGCTAATCGCCGACCCACAAATCCTTTTTGCAGATGAACCAACAGGTAACCTGGATTGTCAGAATGGAAAGGAAATACTCAACCTCCTGCATTCCTTGAACAAGGATCAGGGGCTTACAATAGTGATGGTCACGCATGATTCCGCGATTGCCGCCCAAGCCGACCGCACGATTCGCCTATGCGAAGGGGTGGTGGAGACACATAAGGATGACTAAGTTAACGACCCGAATCCCAACATCGAGCCCGTCTATGACTCTTAGGGTTTATATTGCCGGTCAGCTGTATGACAAGGAAAATGCCAAGGTCAGCGTTTACGACCACGGGCTATTGTATGGCGATGGCGTGTTTGAAGGAATGCGAAGCTATCAGGGCAAGGTCTTTCGACTGTCTGAGCATCTCGACCGCTTATGGAACTCAGCCAAATCGATTTGGCTCGAAATTCCTATGTCCAAAGAAGCCATGGCCCAAGCCGTCTACAGTACGCTTCAAGCGAACCACATCGCAGATGGCTACATACGTTTGATGGTTACTCGTGGTGCGGGAACGTTGGGGCTCGATCCTAATCGCACCAGCGATCCTCAAGTCATCATCATCACCGATCATATTGCGTTATATCCCAGAGAGTTTTACGAGAATGGTTTGGAACTGGTGACGGCCAGCACGATTCGAAACCATCCGGCCGCGCTCAACCCAAGAATCAAGTCCTTGAACTACCTCAACAATATATTGGCCAAGATCGAAGGGCTGAAAGCGGGATGTGTCGAAGCCTTAATGCTGAATCACAAAGGAGAAGTCGCCGAGTGCACGGGCGATAACATTTTCATCGTATTGCGCGGTGAATTGCTAACGCCGCCAACGGACGCCGGCATCCTTGAAGGAATAACGCGTGGCGCTGTAATCGAGTTGGGCAGGGCGGCCGGCCTAACGGTTCGCGAATCTCCGATCACCCGCCATGATGTTTACGTTGCCGAAGAATGCTTTCTAACGGGAAGTGCCGCCGAGGTTATTCCCGTTGTCAAGGTCGACAATCGAGCCATTGGAACCGGCAAGCCCGGCGCCATCACACACGATTTGATTCGGCGCTTTCACGAACTGACTCGTATGTAGGGCGGTCCCTCGCGCTGTCGTAGTAGGCACACTCCGTGTGCCGTTACGGCACACGGAGTGTGCCTACTACAACCAACGGGCCACCCTATGACTCGAACGCTGCCGTGTACGGCAAGTTAAAAGTCTCGGCGACTGCCTGATTCGTGACCAGACCTCTATGGATGTTGATCGCGCTGGCGATCGGGCGTGATTGCCGGGCAGCGGGTTCGATGCCCCGATTTGCGATCTGCAAGGCCCAGGGAAGCGTGACATTGCACAGTGCAAACGTGCTCGTTCGGCCCACCGCACCGGGCATGTTGGTAACGCAGTAGTGTACGACATCTTCCTCAATGTATGTCGGGTTACTATGAGTCGTTGGCCGACTCGTTTCCAGGCAACCTCCTTGGTCGATCGCCACATCAATGATGACGCTGCCGGGCTTCATCAGTCTCAAGTCAGCACGTTCGATCAGTCGTGGCGCTTTCGCGCCAGGAATTAATACGGCGCCCACAACTAAATCGGCCAATCGCAACTCCTGCCGGATCGTGTGTCGGTCGCTATAAAGTACGTTGACATTGGCCGGCATGACATCGTCGAGGTATCGCAACCGGTCCATATTGACATCGAGCACAACGATGTCAGCTTGAAAGCCGGCCGCGATTTTGGCGGCATTCGCACCGACGATTCCGCCGCCAATGATGGTAACATGCGCTGGTGCCACTCCCGGAACTCCGGCTAGTAAGATGCCCCGCCCCATTTGAGGGCGTTCCAAATATTTCGCGCCCTCTTGGATACTCATCCGCCCGGCAACTTCGCTCATGGGAGTCAGGAGAGGTAGGCGCCCATTGCTGTCGCGCAGCGTTTCGTAAGCAACACATGTCGCGTTGCTCGTTCGCATCGCCTCCGTTAGCGTTAAATCGGCCGCGAAATGGAAAAAGGTAAAAATGATTTGGCTTGGTCGTATCAGAGGCCATTCTTGCGGTAAAGGTTCTTTGACCTTTAGGATCAATTCGGCTCGGCTAAAAATCTCAGATGGAGATGCGACCAGCTCGGCGCCAGCGTCTGCATATTCCGGATCGGATAGTCCTGAACCGAGTCCTGCGCCAATTTCGATCAAAACCCGGTGCCCGGCTCGCACTAACTCGTCCACTCCCACTGGCAAAATGGCAACTCGGTACTCGTCACGTTTACTCTCTTTAGGAATTCCGATAATCACGGCGTTGGCTCCAACAGGAACAAGGGCCCTTGTCCAAACGGAAAACGGATTAGAGATTACTGCGTTTGGCAAGGAAGGGCAGTGGCGTTGCCATTCTCTCTAGACTCCCATATTTATCCATCATGTTCATTCATGACCAGTACCAATTGCTCGACTTCGGTGGCGGTCGGAAACTGGAACGCTTCGGTGAACGGATCATTGACCGGCCCACCCCCGCGGCAATGTCGCTCCACTGCCAACACCCTGAGCTATGGCCGCACGCCCACGCGAGGTTTGAGCGGATTTCGCCACAACACGGAATTTGGCGTACCACATTTGACTTCCCCGATGACTGGCAGGTCCGTCATGCCGACACGGTATTTGAATTGAAATTGACCCCATTCGGCCATTTAGGAGTCTTTCCTGAACAGGCAGACAACTGGGACTGGATCTCTAACTGCGCTCGCGAAGCTGGCCGTCCGCTCAAAATACTGAATTTGTTTGCGTATACCGGTGGATCGACTTTGGCTGCGGCTGCGGCTGGTGCGCAGGTGGTTCATGTGGACGCGGCCAAAAACATCATCGGTTGGGCTCGGCGAATGGCACAACTGTCGGGGTTGTCCAACAAACCGATTCGCTGGATTGCCGAGGACGCAGGTGAATTTGTACGTCGCGAACTGCGTCGGGGCAATCAATATGACGCTGTCATACTTGACCCGCCCAGTTATGGTCACGGCCCCAAGGGACAGACTTGGACGTTGCAGCAGGATTTGTCGGCGTTGTTGGAATCATGTGGAGCATTGACGACGCAGCAGCGATCATTCATTTTGGTCACGTGTCATTCTTCTGCCATCGGGCCAAACGAACTACGTGACCTGCTTCAAGCGAACGTGTTGAACGGTCAGCAAACCGGAATCGAAGCCCGGCAGCTTGAAGTTCGCACTCAAGATGGTCGGTCATTCACCCAAGGTGTCGTGGCTCGCTGGCGCTCTTAAATATTGTCGATCGGTCCACAAGATGTCTTTGCTGATCACCAGTACTCAAAACCCGCGTGTCAAAGACGCAATTCACCTTCGTGACCGTCGACAGCGGACACGAAGAGGGCAAATTCTTATCGACGGAGCGAGAGAAGTCGCCCAAGCCATCGCAGGCGGGCTCGAATTACAAGAAGTGTTTGTCTGTCGCGAGTTATGTAATAGTGACCGAGCTCACTACGCCTTGGAGCAAGTCGAATCGCGCATCACGCCTACGTGGGTGGCAGAAAATGTATTTGAAAAGATCGCTTATGGTGATCGTCAAGATGGAATAGTTGCGGTGGCAAGCACGCCAAGTTCTAAATTGTCGGATTTGCTGCCGTTCACCGATGCCTGCGTCGTAGCGCTCGAGCGCATCGAAAAGCCCGGCAACATTGGAGCCGTAATGCGGAGCGCCGATGGCGCGGGCGTCGCGGCAGTTATCCATGCCGATGGAGGTACAGATCTTTACAATCCAAATACGATTCGGGCCAGCCTGGGTACTATCTTTCGGTTACCCGTTTGCGAGTCCACAGGTGCGCAGGCCCGCGAGTGGCTGCGCGCGCGAGGCACACGTATATATGTGGCGCGAGTGAACGGTTCCATTCCCTATACCGATGTGGATTACGCCGGTCCCATCGCCTTAGTACTCGGCAGTGAGGCCCAGGGTTTGTCGTCGGTTTGGAGCGGGGTGGACGTCACGGCAATTTCTATCCCCATGCTTGGCTCAGCGGATAGCCTAAATGTCTCCGCCGCCGCTGCGATCCTGTTCTACGAAGCTCAACGACAAAGGAAAACCCGTGCGTAGCCCGGGTACGTAATGCTGGAATCGATGGTCATTATCGAGGTTTGACCTCTGTTAAATCCACATGATGCTTGGGTGAACTC
>JANNPR010000079.1:0-6049 GCA_031400345.1 Planctomycetota bacterium
TGACGGGCCCGAATCCGCGCGAGTTAGACAAGGTGCTCAAGCGCGACGACTGGAACGACTACACAATCCGCTGCGAAGGCCGTCGCATCCAACTCTGGATCAACGGCCATCCAACCGCGGACTACACGGAACCAGACGAAGCGATCGACCAGCGAGGCCTCATCGCACTGCAAATCCACGGCGGCGGCCCATCCCAGGCGTCGTACAAAGACATTCGCATCAAACCCCTGGGAAAATGAATAAGATGGTCAACATTTCGGATGAACTGAACTTGGAAGACACTCGACGAGTTCGTTGACGCCTTCGACGGCGTGAAACGAGAGCACGCCCTGGCTGTGCTTGAATACGTCCGAATGCTGTTTGCCAGCGAGGCGGCATGAGGCGTGTGCTACTGGACCACTGTGTCCCGCGCCCCCTTCGCAACCAGTTGGTCGGTTGCGATGTCTCGACCGCAAATGAGCTGGGATGGTCGCAATTAAGGAATGGCGAGCTGCTCGACGCTGCCGAAGCCGGCGGTTTCGACGTCGTGGTCACGTCGGACAAGAATCTCCGTTATCAGAAAAACCTATTGTCGCGCCGGCTGGCCATCATCGAACTGCCCACCAATTGAACGCCCCGAAGCTCAAATGAAACGAATCGTGAAACGAGGCTGTCTTCGTTTTCGTCTGTTTCGTGTTTTTCGTGGTCCAACAACTGAACGTGCATCGGAGTAAGAAATAACCACGAAAGACACGAAGCAAACGAAAGTGAGTCATCCGGGGCCACTTCACGTATGCTAATTAGTGTTAGATACGTGTCCCACCCTGACCCGCGCAGTTTTGGCGCTTCAAGAACAAAGTTCTTGCTGACGAATTAACTCGTTTTTGTTCCATTCATATGTGGCCTTATTCGCCCACATAAACAAGGGCGGCTCAGATCGTGATTCTCAGCATCCCCGCTAGCAACGGAACAAAATTTGGATAAGTGCAGCCGATCTTGACATCCCAAAATTGCGCACGGCAGGCCCATCCTGGCCTGCTCAAGAGTGACGATTTTGAGGGTCAATGTGTGTTTGCGATTTGAACGGTTTTGTTCCGTTGCTGTTTGTTGCTTGACGTCTACTTCTCGTCGGAGCGACAAGCATTTACCCCACCGGGGGTTTCGTCCACTAGCCCAAGGGTTGCCGCGTTAGCGGCTACCCTGGGTTTTAGGTCACACAACAACGCCAACCCCAACGGGGTTGCGGCTGAGTCCGTGTTGGCTCTGACGCAACCCCTTTGGGGTAGACGAACATTGATTTCGCTTCCCAGGGTAGCCGCTAACGCGGCAACCCTGGGCTAAGGGCCGCAGCCCCCTTGGGGCAGAAGACCTTTCTTTGGAACAGAATCTGGATAAAACGACGAGGATTCTGCCGTTGGATCTCGCGCACGTCAGTCGCAACCGATCCCACCGATCCAATCGACCGGCCATATACGACAGGTTCCTTGACTCGCCCACTCCTTGCGGCCACTTCATTTGACACCGGCTTTCTGCAATCTAAGGTTTTGTTGCATCCGCGTCCGCTTTTCGGAGCGGCTTGGAGGCGCGGGCGTGGCGGGGAAGCTTGGAGCTTGAGGGGACCCCCGCTGCGTCTGTTTTCTCTTCCGGCTGTGCTTTTTCGCATGTTGCAAATCAGCGAAGTGCCCACTTATGGATTTAATGCGATGATCGCGGGGCGGTCCTATGTCGACTTCCGGTAGGTCCAATTCCCGGTATTTTCGCGCTCGTTCGCTTCGTGAATGGATTCGGCGGCGTGCGGCATTCACGCTGGCCGAGGCACTGGTGGCGATAACGCTCGTTTCGCTCGCGGGGTCGGCGCTTCTGCTCTCAGTCGATACTTCCACGTCGGCGGTCGATGACTCCCTAGTCGAATCGATGGCCCGCAACCTCGCCGATCAATTACTTGAAGAAGCGTTAGGAAAACCGTTCATGGAACCCGGCTCGACAAGCCTTCCAAGTTCTTGTCGCCGCGAAACGGGGGAGACCACGAACCCCTTGAAAACAGCATTGTGCGACGACACCGATGACTATCACCTTTACTTCACCTTGAATGCCATGCACGACCCCTGGGCAATTTCCTTGGGGCAGGGAAACGGTCGTGGTGGGACACGTCATACCGCATTTCAGCTCCCCTCCTCGATGTTCTCCAATTGGGCTTCGCTATGCACCGTGGAGTATGTCGAAGACGATCTACAAACGGCAGTGCCAAGCGGGAATACTAGCAATTATCGGCTCATCAAAGTTTACGTTTGGCGACGCGAGCCGTCGATTGGTTGGAAACTTTTGGCCAGCGTAAAGCGAGTATCTGCATATGTGCCGCCGCCGTCGTAACCATCTCGGTCTCACGCTTGTCGAATTGCTCATTGCCGGCACCATCATGGCTATGTTGGCCGGCTCTCTGGGCGCCATCGCCATCACGGTTAATGCGGGAAATGATTACTCAGTTGGCCGCGGAACCGCTTTGCAACATGGTCGCATCACCGTGGAACGCATTCAGCGCGGTGTTCAAGGAGCATTCGCAAACCAAGTGTTCCCGGGAATAATCGTCGTCCCGGAGACGGTCGATACCTACACCTTTCCGGATACGCTGGTGATTTGGAAGCCCATAGCAGCACCCGCTAACCCGAACGGCCTCCCCTTAGTCTCGGAGTTAGTCATCTATTGCACCGATCCGGCCAATCCGGGTCGTTTAATCGAACTGACAGCACCGACGGAGGTTCGCGCCGCACCCGCGGCACAGAATCTGGCTGGATGGATCACCGAATTAGCGAACCTGAAAAGCGCCTATGCGGGTCAAGCGATCGAAATTACGAATCTGTTGCGCACCGCCCGGGTAAATAACTCAGCAGATCCCAGGGCCCAGCGAGGGTGCATCCGCTTTGACGCCAGCGAGCGTCCTTCCAGCGCCGAAATTGCCGCTTATCAAGCGGGATCGCGAACTTGGGACAGCCTCCCCTGGCCACAAAATATTTATGGCAACAACTTTGGCCTGCGACAGGTGATGTGTCGGATTGAAATGCAGCTTCGGCCGGGTCCAGAGGGATCAAAAGACGTCGCGTTAACAGTCCCGTATTTTGCCTCAGCGACACAATACCAAGGCATCCGAAGACCTTAATATGAATTCATTACTTCGCAACCTGGCGCACCACCGCAGTCATCCCCAAAACAAACGGCGAAATCTTCTGTTGCGGAGTGGGCGACGGCCCCAACTCCGCGGCGGGATGGCCGTGGTCATGATTCTGGGACTACTTGCGATGACGTTTGCATTGGCATACGCGATGATGCGGTCACAGGTCACGACTTTGCAGATTAACCGTAACGCCCAAAGAAATGGCAACGCCCGACTGGCCGCTCTCACTGGATTAAGCACCGGTTTACAGAAAATGCATCGAGGCGACTGGCAGGGCATCAATACGACGCTTTCCGGACCTTTAAGCAGCACCGAGTCATACGAGTTAGCCTATGCGAGTGGTGATCCTCGGCTGCAAGCCTCAGACCTCGATTATGGAGAATATCCGTATCGAGTAACACTGACCTCGACAGGCTACGCCTCCGATCCAGGAAACGCGTCCGTACAATCAACTTATCAAGCCCGCGCCATCGTGCAGCTGGTACGACGTACGCTGACCGCTGAACCATCTAGCTGGGCAATGATGCAGCCGTACACCGTTTATCACTGGGCCAGCGAACGTCAGCGCGAATGTGAACTGGAATTGCCGTTCCATATCGAAGGCCCGGTCCGCACGCAGAATCAAGTTCTATTGTGTGAGGACTATCCTGGCGAAGGATCTGATCGGCCCTTCGATGGATTGATCGATGAAGTGGCGATCTTCAATGTGGCTATGAGCGAATCGACCATTGAGAGTATCTACGACCAATGCCTCAACCAACGTTTATATAACGCCTACAACAGCCGCAGTCCGAAGCACTGGTGGCGGCTGGATCAAGCGACCGGGTCGACTGTGGTTGCAGACTCGGCCGCAGATCAACACGGTACGTTCCAGGGGGCAGTGCCCGGCTCCGTGGGAGCGCCTGTTCAAGCCAATAACCTGGCGGCAAGATTCGACGGTTTCAATGACAACATTAACCTGGGCTCGGTGGATGTTAGTGGCAGTGCGATGACCATTTTGGCATGGTTTAAAGCGGACGACTTTGACGTACCACGTGGCCGGATAATTGCCAAAGCGACGGGCGTCAACGAGGACGACACCTACTGGATGCTGAGTACGGAACCTATATCTCGAAACAGAATCCGCCTTAGATTCCGGTTGCGTTCCGGAGGAAACGTTTCCAGTTTGATCGCTAGTTCGGGGAACTTGTCCGCGAACACGTGGGTGTTCGCCGCGGCGGTATACGACGGGTCGAATATGTATCTCTTCAAAGACGGCGAAGAGGTGGGATCGATGTCCAAGTCGGGCTCGATCAATACAAATGCGGCTGTCCCCGCCCTGCTCGGTGATTGCCCACCAGGCAACCCGCGAGCCAGATTGCTTCGGGAACTGAGTACCGCGCCCACCCAAGGTCAAACCGACGTCCGTCCCTTCACGGATACGTTGAATGCGTCCACTTCATTGACGGATGCCGAGACTCTTTCGCTACTGCAGCAAGATCTGCAGTTGAGCGTCCAGAATGTTACCTCCAGTCCCTCTCCACCATTCACTCACCCTGGAAATGTAGCAACGTACAAACTCTTTCCAGGAGGTGTGACGTATCTAATTCCACGGCTGAACGACAATTTGCAAAACGTTAGTGTCGGTCCCAACACACTGACAAACCCGTTGGGCATTTTTCGACACACTGGAAATCTACAAGTTGGCAACAACGTAACGATCCAGGGCACGATCATTAGCTCGTCCGCCAACGGGGGCATCACGGTGTCGGGGCGAAACGTCACGTGGACCGCTGTTGATTTGCCGCCTGTGGTTGACGTCTCCAGCAGCTATCAGCTTCCAATCGCAATCGTGGCAAACGATCTAAATTTTGTTGACCACACTTCAGCCGCGGTTAATGGGCTGGTCATGGCCTGGGACGATGTGGAAACGGCAAATCGCGAAAATGACTTTTCGTTGCAACTGCGAGGCAAGCTGATTGCAGGCGAACTCGAGATCAAATCACACGTTTCCTGGGACCACAACTCCGAATGGTGGAGGCGCCGCATGGCCGATTTCAATGCCCAGACGTCCAAGCGAACTGGCAGTGGATCGTTTCTGCAATGGTTGACGAGCAATCACAGCGTGCCTTCGACTCCCAACGTTTCGATCTCGCCTGATTCAGCCAATCCGGCGTATCATTGGCCCACACTTTCCCAGCCGATATTTATCGCCCATCCACGAGATCAAGGACTACGTTGGGAAATCGTTGATTGGCAAGAAGGAATCTAGCAGTCCATTAGTGCTCATTATGAGGAATGTTCTATGAAATCCGGACTCTCCCGCTGGACAGCTTTGCTGGCAATAAATGCTCTGGTTCTGAGCGTGCTAAGCTTCTATGGGTCCTCAGGCGCTGCGCCTCAATCCCCGCCTTTGCCGTTCGACAATGCAGTTCAACAGCGGAACAAGATGATCCAAGAACTGCAAGAGATTAAATCTTTGATGCAAGATCAAAACAGCCTGTTACGCGATGTTCTGGGAAAGACGAATAACAATGTTAAATCGGTCCGGCCAACAAGCCCAGCAAAGTCGTGAGGTCCTAACCGTACGACACGATCCATCGTGCGCTGGGCCAAGTCGTATAACCGGATTAATTGACACCACTGGATTCACGCTCGTCGAACTATTGATCACGATCTCGATTCTGATTGTTTTTGCCGGAATCATGATCCAGTCCTCGGATCCGACGCAGCAGGAAAGACTAATCGGTACGGCACAGGTGATCGCCAGCGATTTAGATTACGCTCGCACCCTGGCGGTCGGAAACAATAGCAAGTACATCGTCTCGTTCGAGTTTCAAAACGACCGTTACGTACTTCGCCATTCCGGTACAAATAGTGTATTGGATATTCTTCCCAAAACTCCCTTCCGTTCGCCAGACG
>JANNPR010000082.1:0-1711 GCA_031400345.1 Planctomycetota bacterium
GAAGACGATTGGACGTACGAACATTATTTTGAGACCTCAGAGCAAATTGAAGAATTCGCAGATGCCATATTGCCGCGGAAAAGGGGCGAGTCCATTCGCAGCCCGCGCCCCCCACTCTTACCCATTCTCGGATCTTCCCCAGACTGACGACTAGCATCGATATCATGGCCGATCTAATTCAACCTCGCACCCTTAAAGGCTTTCGAGACTACCTGCCGGAATCGATGATTCCGCGCGAACGACTGATTGCCACCGCCCAACGGGTCTATCGTTCCTATGGGTTTAGCCCCATCGATACGCCGGCACTTGAATACCTGGAGATTCTCACAGGAAAGGGAAGCGAGGAGACCGATCGACAGCTGTACCAGTTTGAGGATCATGGCGGTCGAAAGGTTGGGTTACGGTTCGATCTGACAGTGCCCTTAGCCAGATTCGTGGCGCAACATGCCGCAGAACTCGGACTGCCGTTCAAGCGTTATCACATCGCGGCTGTGTGGCGAGGCGAGAACACGCAGCGAGGCCGCTACCGCGAGTTCATGCAGTGCGATTTTGATACGATCGGCACAAAATCGGTAGCGGCCGATATCGAGACGGCATTGGTGATGCACGACCTGATGCGAGCGATCGGCTTTTCACGCTTCACGATCCACGTTAACAATCGAATGGTGCTAAACGGCTTACTGGATGTGATCGGAATGGTAGATCGTTCCGATTCGATCTTGCGAGCGCTCGATAAATTGACCAAGATCGGACGTGACAAGGTCGTCGAGGAAATCGTAGCAACGGGCCCTGCTACTTTGGAGCAGGCGGAATCGATTTTACAGTTCGCCGAGGTTTCCGGAACGAACAGCGAAGTCTTACAGCAACTTGAAGCGTCAGTTGCCAAAAGCGACACCGGCAAAGCCGGCGTGGCGAGACTATCGGAGATTTTATCCGGTGCAGCCGCCGGAGGAGTTCCTGAAGAATGCATCCGGCTAAACGTGTCGATCGCTCGAGGGTTGAATTACTACACAGGTGTCGTGTTCGAAACATTTTTGGGTGATCTCCCGACGATCGGCAGTGTTTGTTCGGGCGGCCGTTACGACAACCTGGCAGGGCTCTTTACTAAACAAGAACTACCGGGCGTTGGTGCCTCGCTGGGTTTGGATCGTCTTTTGGCCGCTATGGAAGAGTTGGGAATGGTCGAGAAGGTCCGCACACCTGCTGATGTACTGATCCCATTCTTCGACAAGTTGCGATTGAGCGATTACTTGCGAATGGCCGCCGGAATTCGTGCTGCGGGAATTGGAGTTGAGGTTTTTCCCGATCCGAAGAAGCTTGGCCAGCAGCTCAAATACGCCGACGAACGTGGCTTTTCTGTCGCACTCATCGCCGGTGAGAATGAGTTCCGTAACGGTACTTGCCAAATCAAGGATCTACGGAAACAGATCAGTCATGAAGTGTCAACGAAAAACGACATGTCCGAAGTCATCGAGACAATTCGTAAGTGCGTTGCGCCGCCATAGCGTGGCTAGTGTGGCCCGTTGGCTTGGGTGGCACGTCCCTGAGACGCGAGGAACGAGCGGTCGAAGGGCGTGTGACCTGGCGAAAAGCCTGTCATCTGGGGGAGTCGATTTCTGTGACTCCGCAAAGGCCTTTTCGACGCTCGTTCCTCGCGTTGTAGTAGGCACACTCCGTGTGCCGTCACGGCACACGGAGTGTGCCTAATAAA
>JANNPR010000090.1:0-2941 GCA_031400345.1 Planctomycetota bacterium
GTCCAGACGAGGCCGAAATATGCCGAGCATGGCGCCGTTTCCGCTGGTCGACATCGTGTCACGTTGCATTGCCATTCGCGTTTGCCACGAATCAAACCGCTCGCGAATTCGTAACGCGAACCGCCGATTGTTTCGGCCTCGTTTGACCGCCGGTTGCATGCGATGCTTTTTGCTCGGCCGATGATGGTGCCGCATTGATTACCTAGGGCGGCGCACGTGGCTTACGCCGCGAGCTTGCCCTAGGCTGGCATAACTACTGGGCCTTCGGTCCGAATACAGTTCATAACACACACAACATTAGCAACTACCGCATTCGTGCAGCAATCTCTCCCAGCGATCATTGTCACAACAGAAACATCGCTGGAAAAGCGCGCCGCAACCTAAATAGAATCCGCGTGGCCTGCGCAAATCCTGACCGCTAGTGCGAAGAGAAAGAATTAGAGATTTCAAAAGCGCCGTTTATTCCCGATCGGCGATTAAATCAACATCCCGCTTGCCCGGCAGGTGAACGAGGTTGGGTAGCTAGTAACGCCGCCCTTAACTATCTATTCTGCTTTCTGTTTGTATGCCCGCCAGGCAAGCTGGCAGGGGACACGCAGTTATGTCGAGAGGACAAAGGAGTGGCGATATACAATTAGAGTTCCCACACACGCCCGACAGCACCAAGCCAACCCGCCATGTCGTTCGCCGCCATCACTCTCGAAAACGTCGCTCACCCCTGGGTGTGGTGGCTCATGCTCGTTGCCGGTGCGGCTTGGCTGTATTACACGTACCGTGGTATTTTCGAACGCACTGACCGCAATCTCACGTGGGCGCTGATGGCGCTCCGCGGTGCCGGACTTCTGGCCCTGCTGTTGGCTCTCGCCAAGCCGACGTGGACTCGCGAACTGGTGGAAACCAACCTGGGACACGTGGCGCTCGTGCTCGACAACTCGGTGTCGATGTCCCTTCCCGATTCGAGCGGCAAGTCGCGGTATGCTCTCGCCGTCGGCGCCGCGCAAAGCCTTCGGCAGACGCTCGAATCGACCGCCGACGGGCCGCGTGTGAAAGTCGATCTGTTCGGCGTCGACGGCGCACGCCTCAAGGATGGCATTCCCGAAAAACCATTGCTCAAATCGACCGATCTGGTGAAGGCCGTTTCCGAATCCACGAAGCAGCTCAAGTCGCAACTGTTGCTGGGGGTGGTGGTGATCAGCGACGGCATGGCAAATACGGGCGCGAAAGACGCTGTCGCGCTTGGCGAAACGCGTGTGCCGGTTCACACCGTCGGTTTCCAGTCTGACAATTCCGCCGGCAACCTGGACCTGGCCGTGCGCAACGTGCAGGCGCCGGAAAAAGTGATCGTCAAGAACGAAGTCAAAGTCGACGTGCGGGTCTCGAAAACATCCGGGCCGGCAACTGAGGCCAGCCTGGTGCTGAAGCGCGGCCGCGAAGAATTTGCCACGCAGAAGATATCATTTGCGGCCGGGAACGACGAGCAGTTGGTGAGCCTCACCTTCACGCCCGTCGAGGCTGGAAGCTTTGTGTACACTGCGACCGTGGCGTCGGCGGCCGCCGACGCCGGGGAGAAACTGTTAGCCAATAACGCCCGGCACTTCCCGCTGCAAGTGGACGCGGAAGCGATCCGAGTGTACTACGTCGAGGGCTTTCTGCGATACGAGTTCAAGTACCTCACCGCCCGCCTTAAAGAAGACCTCGACGTGAGCCTCGTTGCGGTGGTACGCCGCGGCAACCCAGATCGCACCGACTCCGGCGGGAGCGCGGCACTGATCACCGCCGACCGCCTTGAAAAGTTTGATGTGGTGATCCTGGGCGACATGGAGGGAAGCTACCTGACGACCGCCGAGTGCCAGGCATTGGTGGAGTGGGTCAGTGCGGGGCATTCGCTGCTCTTATTGGGGGGCTATCGCTCGTTCGGGCCCGAGGGCTTGCGTGGTACCCCTCTGGCCGATGCGCTGCCCGTAGTGTTCTCGGACACCGAGCCGTTCCAGAGCGAAGAAGAATTCAAACCGCAAGTAACTGAGGCCGGTTGGCGCTATCCGCTTTTCCGCGTCACCGGTGATCGCGTCAAGGACGAGGCACTCTGGGCTGATGCGCCGCCGCTGGCGGGGCTGGCACTCGTCAAACGAGCCAAAACGGGGGCCGATGTACTGGCGGTCGATCCCTTGCTGCAGATCGACGGGCAGCCTGCTGTGGTGGCAGCCGCCCAGCGATTCGGCAAAGGGCACACGCTGGTGATCGCTGCCGATACCACGTGGCGCTGGAGCCGGATGACGCGGATCTTGGGGCAAACCGACACCCTGTTCGCCCGGTTCTGGAGCCAGACGATCCGCTGGCTCGCGGGCCGCGACCTGGAACAGAAGCGCTCGCTGCTTACGGTCAGCACTGACCGTCCCGATTATGAACTGGGAAAAACGGTGCGAATTCGCGTTGTGCGGCAGCCTCAACCGGGGGCCGACACGGCGCCGGTCGACGTGCTCGTGGAAGTTGTCGATGAGTCGGGAAAGAATGCGAAACTCGTGTCCGTGCGGTCGGGCTCGGCCGAGCCGGACGTGTTCTTCGGCACTTTCGCTCCAGAAACCGGCGGGCGATACGAAGTCGAGGCCGGTCTACACAGCGCGGATGGGGGACGCGTCGCCAACCAGACCACCGATTTCCTGGTGCACGGGCCCGACCTGGAACTGGCGGATACGGCCACCAACCGCCCCCACCTGCAATCCATGGCAGCGCAGACCGGAGGCCAGTATGTCGATATCGAACGGGCTGGTGAAATTGCCAAGCACATCCCGCGAAAGGAGCGACAACTGACGCGGGTTGAAAACACCGAGTTGTGGGATTCGCCAATCCTGTTCCTATTCTTCCTCACTGCGGTAACAATCGAATGGGTGCTCAGGCGCAGTCAACATTTAGTATAGTAAATTGTCATTTGTCATTTGTCACT
>JANNPR010001229.1:0-6947 GCA_031400345.1 Planctomycetota bacterium
GCCCATCTGCCAAAATATCTAATCCCCACGCAAACCGCGAAACGGTCGAATCCATCATTGTGGCCGTAATTTTAGCTTTCCTGTTTCGTGGGTTTATCGCTGAGGCATTTGTGATCCCCACCGGATCGATGGCTCCTACCCTGCAGGGTAACCATAAAGACGTCTTCTGCCGTAAGTGCGGATGCCAATTTCAAGCCAGCGCAAGCATGGAAAATGATGACGACGGGGACGGACTCCGAGTCGGTGAGGTTAGAAATATTACCTGCCCGATATGCCGATACGTAACCGACATTGAACCGTCGGTTCTGGAGCACGCGACTTTTTCCGGTGATCGCATCGTCGTCAGCAAATTCTCCTACCAATTGTCCGACCCCAAACGTTGGGACGTGATTGTTTTCAAATTTCCAGGAAACGCAAAACAGAATTACATCAAACGTCTGGTTGGTTTGCCAAATGAAACGATCCGTTTTCGCCATGGAGACGTGTTCACCAAGAAAGTCGGTGAGTCTGACTTTCACATCGAACGAAAACCTGATTTCCGTCAGCTCGCGATGCTTCAATTGGTGGATGATACGGCGCATGTTGCCGAAGACTTAGTCAATGCTGGCTGGCCTTCTCGCTGGCAACCCAGCGACGGCGCGGCATCGCGATGGACCGTATTGGATGGCGGACGCGATTTTGCAATGACCACGCCCGCTGACCGGGAGGACTGGCTACGTTATCGCCACATCGTCCCCACAGAATACGATTGGGACGCCATCAAGAACGGAGATCAGCCGCCGCATGTATCGGCCCGCGGCCAATTGATCAATGACTTTTATGCCTATAACGCCAGTAACTCACCGGCACATTTGAACAACGGAAATAATTGGGTTGGCGACTTAGCCGTTGAAGCCGAGGTACAAGTCTTGAACGATCAGGGAGAGATATTACTCGACCTGGTAGAAGGCGGTACTCACTATCGCTGTCAAATCAACGTCGCGGACGGATCCGCCAAGTTGTTGATCGACTTGGGTCGCGGGGACTTTAGTGACGAGGCAGGTACCGTGTCCAAATCGCCAGTTGCCGGAACAACGATAAAAGGAGCTGGCAAGTACGACATTCGATTCGCCAACGTCGATAACGAGCTGAGACTTTGGGTCAACGATAGTTTGGTGAAATTTGATACTCCAACGACTTACTCGCCAGTTGGCGATGTCGTTCCGAAGTCCAGTGCTGACGATCCTGGCGATTTGCAACCCGTGGGTATTGGATCGAAGGGGGCTCAATTTCGAGTACCTCGGATGCGCGTGCTCCGCGACATCTATTACATTGCGGCACAGCCAGGCTCGCCGGACGATTACGATGTGCGGCCGGCTAGTCCGATATCGCAAATTCTTGCAAATCCCGATATGTGGGCCTCGACGAACCTGTTTGAATCGCGGGCAGCGATCGAATTTGATTTGGACGATGATCAATTCTTCCCTTGCGGAGATAATAGTCCGGAGAGCCAAGACGCACGCATTTGGCACGCCCAGGACAGATATTTTGACGGCGAACGTCTCGACGTACCCAACTATGTCCAAGGCAACCAACTGACGGGTGAAGCTCTACAGATTTACTATCCGCATCCCTGGAATTCCCCATTTCGCATTTACTTGCCAGCCCGACTGCTACGTCCGTTTGGGCCATGGGTTCCGGTCGGAATAACTCCAAACTTTAAACGCATGGGCCTCATTCGTTAGACGGACCGTTCGGAACCTGGTCAAGGAGGACTCGCAGTTGTTAATTTTGGAAGCTCAAGGACTGGTCAAGTCATTTGGCAGGAGGCGAGTCGTTGACGGTGTCGATTTACATGTCGAGACAGCCGAGATCGTCGGACTGCTGGGGCCTAACGGCGCAGGAAAAACGACGACGTTTCGCATGATGTGTGGAATGATCGAGCCCGATCGCGGGAAAGTGTTTCTCAATAGTGTCGACGTCACCAATTGGCCGATGTACCGTCGGGCACGTGACGGTGGCATGGGCTATCTCGCGCAGGAGAGCAGCGTCTTTCGTAAGTTGACGGTCGAGCAGAATCTATTGTCCGTGATGGAGCTTTTAGGAATGGGCGGCGCGGAACGGCGCGCACGTTGTGCAGAGTTGCTTCGTCAGTTCGATATCTATGATTTGCGAAACTCACGAGCTGGGAAACTTTCGGGTGGCGAGCGCCGTCGCTTAGAAATTGCGCGCTGTCTCGTCGCCAATCCACAAATTATCATGCTTGACGAGCCCTTTGCCGGCATTGATCCTGTGACCGTTCAGAGTATTCAGCAGATTATTCGCGATCTACGCGATCAGGGTATTTCTATTTTGATCACCGATCATGCAGCACGAGAGATTCTGCAAGTCACTGATCGATGCTATGTCATCTGCGAAGGCTGTGTGTTATGCCAAGGCAAGCCACAGGAAATCACCCAACATCCGGAAGTCCGTCGTATCTACCTCGGCGATATCGACGCACCGACGCCAGGCATGCCGCCGGCTCCAAAATTGCGGAACGTGGGCCCGGCGATGCAGTCCCGACGCACTGACCATGCTGGCCACCGTACGGACTTGGACTAACTTGTAAGCGGAGACAGCCGCCATGACGCCCGAAAGAACCCTCAAGATTGAATTGTGGCGCGCGTTTTACTTAGGGCTACGAACTGCGCTCGTGACTCGCGGTGATAGGCCATCGAACGAGGCCGTGCACGCCGTTTTGGAGAAACTTGACGCCATCATGAGAGGTGATGAGACGCTATACGATCCTGCTTCGGATCTCGCCGGGTACGCTGGACATGACCAAGAACACATTAACCGTATGCAGCTGGCCATGCGATCGGATCACGAACTTGCCAAGGAAATCGCGGAAGGTTTTCATTACTTCGCTGAGGAAGTGCAACGCTAGCGGGGATTCAGTTGTCCGATTCGAATCGCTTGGATCGCTCGGAGCGAGTCCCCATTAGATCCTCGGCCCATTCCGTTACCAGAAAAATCTCGACTCGAGGGTTCTTGGATTGTGCTCGTGAATCGGTTCGCGTCGTGATCGGCTCGTGTCCGCCCGCCTGACTTAAGCGAATCCGCTCCGGCGGAATTCCATTCTGCTCGAGATACTTCAGGGTGGCGGCACATCGCGCGTAGGAAAGCTGCCATACGTCCTCAAAGGTGCCGGACGACGGCAAAGGTCGGCGACTGGAGTGCCCGCGAACCTCTAGTTTTTGCGGTTTACCTACGATCAGAGGCAACAGCAGATCTAGCCGTTGCTTGGCATCGTCGTTTAATGCGGCTGAATTGTCAGCGAAATAAATTACTGTGCCGACCGCTGTGCGATCCGCTTCTCGAAGGGTTTGTAGCCTCGGACGATCATATTTTGGATCGTCGAGCTCGTCACTGGATATAGGGTTATTGGAACGAACGCGATAACGACCTTTGGTTTTTTCGTTGTGTCGCGGCGGTCTGTGAAGTAGTAATTCGGGTTCGCGTGGGTCTCGAAAATGTTCGGCGATGGCATCCTTAACGTTTTCGTTCTGCGATGTGAGCCACATGACCATAAAAAACGCCATCATGGCCGTCACAAAGTCGGCATATGCAACTTTCCAGGCTCCACCACCTTTACCCGCCATCGATTGCCGATCCTTTCAGGCCTAGGGACATGAATGTTCAGGATTGTTCTGCCATATTCGCCGCGGCGCGGCGCGCTGAGTGGGTCGCGTTATTCGACCGCGTCGAGCATCGCTTCGAGTTGATCCTGAGTGGGGCGAACATCACTGCCAACCCCTCGCCGAGCAATTTCAACGGCCACTTTGGGAGGCAAGTTGTCGTTCACAAATGCCAGCACGCACGTGGTTATGGCACGGAAGAATCCCATTTCCGCCGCCCCGATGAATTCCATTTTCACCGCCAGCGGGCCGAAGAATCCGTACGAAGCAAGAATGCCTAGGAACGTTCCCACCAACGCCGCACCAACCTTGTGACCAATCTCTTCTACCGGTCCATTGATCGCACCCATCGTAACGACGATTCCCAACACCGCGGCCACGATTCCAAAACCGGGCAATGCGTCGGCAACTTTGTTCAGCACATTTAGCGGAGCGTGATGTTCCTCTTCGATGGTCTTTAGTTCCGTCTCCAGTAGCCGCGGCAATTGTTCAGGGCGCAACGAACCGTCGATAATGGGCTTTAGCGAGCCACAGATGAACTCAGTGACATGATGATTTTTCGCGATCGTCGGATACTTGTTGAAGATGGCGCTTTCATGCGGGTTCGAAACGTGTTGCTCCAGAGTCAGCAATCCATTGCGACGGGCTAATCGAAAGAGCTCGAACATGAGTTGGAACATTTCTTCATAACTTTGTTTACTGAAGGGACTCCCCTTGAGCGTTTGAATTAAACCCTTAACTAGGTCCACTAGCACTTTTTTCGGCGACATGACTATCAGGGCGCCCAGCGAGGCTCCGCCAATCGTCAACAGCTCGGATGGGTGAATAAGCGAAGGAATGTGCCCACCGGCCATAGAAAAGCCGCCTAGCACGCAGCCCATTACCACCATGCATCCGACAATTACAATCATGATCGTCTCTAGTTCCGCGGAGTCTGAGGGTCGCAAATACGGCGCCACCCGCCATTCATGCAAACGTAGGTCATGGTCCACATCGCGGTGTGAAATGGGCTACGCCGGAAGAGCCTTATGCCATTTCGCACCCGGTCAGGTACGTCCCTGCAACCTGCGAAATAGTTGCATTCGTTACAATGAGACTAGGAATGGCAAGCTAGCGGGATTTAATTCAGCCCGATCGAACTCGTGGTCCGACTGGGTTTTTTTGCGCAAGTTAAAGAAACTGCGGTCAGGAGTCGAATATCGCAGGGCGTGGGTCCATTGATCGTGAAAATCCGAGCTAGAGAGTAGCCCATCCCGCCAGAGCGATTGCGGCAGCGACCGGCACGAGAACGCTGGCCGTACGAACGGCCAGCTGCCAGCGACGGACCGATTCGCCACGAATTCCAAGCTCGGCTAGCCAAAGTCCCAACGGCGCTACGACTACGGTCACGTAACTTGCGACGGGAACGCTGCTATAGGACTCGATATAGCCCGTGAACATCAGGCCGATCAATAACACGGTGATCAAGGGAAGTGCACCTCGGAAAATCCCTTCTTCGGTGCGGAAATAGGCAACGCCTGCACACCCGCATAATGAGAATGCCGCAGCGACAGCTAGTTGGGCGATCTTTAGATTCCCTGACAGCACCAACACGGCTGCCCCACCGATCAAGATGGCAGCAAACAAGAATGCAAACGAGGCGCTAGGTACGCGCCCCACCAGCGGCGCCAGCAGTAGCCACACCACTGTAAATGAGCAGGCCAAGCCAACCGCGTATCGATACCGAGCAGGTTGCAAATCCGGCCATGTTGGAATCAGCAGCAGTCCACCTATCGTTGCCAGCAAAATGACTATTGCGACACGCTCCCCCATGGACACGCCCTTTGCGACCGCTGCCGGTCCTATCAAAGCGGTCGCGATGGCAAGGTACGGAATCCAATGCCAGCTTTCCGTGGGGATCTTAGGTGCCCAAGGGAGAAGCAGGTATGCAGTGATGAAGCCGCCCACCATCGCCCAAGCGTTACCCGCGCGGTAATGTAGCTCAGGTTCCAAGAACCGGCGCGACAAAACGGATAATGCGGCCGCAACGATGGCGGGCGCCAGCACGCAGTTACCGATTTGCTCGATTTCAAATCGCATGGGCAGCCGGCATAAACGTCACTTATGCGGCTTGCCTACCGTAACCGAAATTGAAACTTCATCGTTGATTTTGCCTGGTCCATACGATATTCCGAAATCATTTCGATTGATTGTGAACTGACTACGGACAGCAACGGATTCGTCCTTGGACAATTTGATCTCGGCCGGGAAATTGATTGCCTTCGTAACTCCGTGAAGTGTCAGATCGCCCTTAATCACATAATGGTCCTGGCTGTCCCCGGCATCGATGCTGGTGGAAGTAAATGTGGATTTCGGGTGCGTGCGAGCTCCGAAGAAGTCCGGAGACAGTAAATGTTGAGTTAGTTTGGGGTCGTCCGAGTAGGTCGAGTCCATCTCGATTTCCATAGAAATGCCGGCTGCAGAAACGTCGTCCGAGGGCAGTTCGATCTTACCGCTGAACTTTGCGAATCCGCCCTCATGCTTTCCTTCCGGCTTCTTACCTATAAACTGAATCTTGGTATTCTCCGGCGTAAGCATGGCCACCCCTCCTTGAACCTTCGCAGGTATCGGATCGTTGGCCGCAGCCGGGAGAGTACCTGTGGCGGCAACTGGCGGCGATTTCGGCGCCTGGCTTGGTGCTCCCGAACCACTTGGTGCTGCCGAATCGCTGTCTGCGGTGCCTGGCGCTGGTGTACCTGGCGCTGGTGTACTTGGCGCTGGAGTACCTGGCGCTGGAGTACCTACTGTGGGTGAATTAGAAGTTGGACTCACCGCCACAGGCACGGTTGTATTTGTGTCGCAACCGGCTAAAGAAAGGCAGACCATCAGCACGGGCAATAGCATCAACGTTCTCATCGGTTCTCCCTTTCATGAACGTGAAAATAAAAACTCCAGCCAGTTCCATAGGTATATGATCCGGGAAACGATTCGACCAGGGGAGCAGTGAAAAGGGCAAATTGAAAAGTGGGAAATGCAAAGTGAAAAGTGCAAAGTGAAAAATGCAAAGTGAAAAATGCAAAGTGAAAAATGCAAAGTGAAAAGTGCAAAGTTGGAAATGCAAAGTGGGAAATGGGCAGTCGGCAGGAAGACTAAATCCATCGCTCATTGCTAAGTCAATGAGTCGTTGTAGTTTATCGCGGCTCATAACTCCTGTGCACACTGCCCAGTTCTCAAATTTTCATTTTGCACTTTTCATTTTTCATTTTTCATTTTTCATTTTGCATTATTTGCTGCCGGACTGCCGGACTG
>JANNPR010000164.1:0-3542 GCA_031400345.1 Planctomycetota bacterium
GGGCTCGCTCTTCGGCGCCACCATCACATCAGCAGCTCGCGCATTTGCGAGCGGCAGCAGTCGAAGAGACATGGACATTACTACCTACGGGTACACAGTCTGACGACAACATAACCGCGCTGGAATACTCGGCAAATGGCAATCCCACATCGGTTCAGCTAGAGGTTCGCGCGGCAACTCCAGGTCGCAATGGCACAGTCGTTCACCGGGCTTGGGTTCAGTCCTGGTTGAGTGTAGCGGAGCGCCGGGATCGCGCTGTGTTTTATGTCACGACCAACGAGAAACGGCTGCGAGTTCGATTACCTGATGGCGTTCGCGAAACAGACATAGAAGTTGCTTTAGATCGCCACCCATTTCGAAATCCCGTGGTGGCGGGTTCCGAACTTCAATTGGAATTGTCTCCCAGCGATACGCAACTCCCGCACGTAGTCGAAGTTTGGTGTTGGCTTAAACGGACTCCTGCCAACTTGGGACTTCATTCTCTGGAAACCATTCGACTGTTGGGTGTTGATCGAGTTGATCGCTTCAATTGGGAAGTGGACTTGCCACCTCATGAGCATTTGCTTAGAGGTCCTGTGGACTTGGTTCCTGAGTTTACCTGGCAGTGGAGCCAAGGCATTTGGAAACGGACATCGCATGCCTCGCAACGTGAACTCGAACTTTGGGTCGGAGCAAGTCCTGCCAAACCGGTTCCCGAATCCACGAACCGCTATCTTTATAGCGCATTAGGCGCGCCCACGCGCATCGGATTCATTACCACAACTCGTTCAATGATCGTCCTGATGGCCGCTGGGCCAATCCTGGTGTTGGGGCTACTCTGCATTCATTTGCGGTGGTGGTCACGGCCCTGGTTTCTGGTTGGGGCCAGCACGGCACTCGCGTCGCTCGCGGTGATCTATCCCGACACGAGCATGTTGTTGGGAGAGGCAGCGGTGGCGGGCGTGGCTTTGGTGGTCTTGGCCAGGTTTCTGCGCACCAGTCCCGCTTTGAGCGTTACGCGTCGTAGCAAAAACGTCGGTAGCACTCTTGCTCGAGGGGATTCCCGTTCGCTGGAGATTCATTCCCCCGGTTCGGTGATCGGCTCGAGCGTTCATCGCTCTACGACACCGATGGCTGTACCCGTGACCGCAACGGATACCCCATCATGAGTCGAGCGGGAACGGGATCTCTTCCCTCGTTGGTCATCGCAGTGCTTTTCACGACGATATGTCCGTCGGTACTCGCACAGCGCAATTTTGCACTTCCGCGACTGACTAGCGACCCCGTTCAGTTTCGGCGGATGTTTGTTCCCCAAGATAACATCTCGGAATTGGCAAAAGGGATGCAGACCATGCGCCGGGAGGAATTTGATCAGCGAGTGCTTACCGCGGCGAGTCGCAATGCATCCATGCTGTATCCGGCGGGACCCCGGATCGTCGAAGCGCACTACGTCGCGACACTTGAGCAAGATCAAATGATCGGTTTGGATGCTCGCCTACGCATCGAACATAAAGAAAGTGCGCCGGCCTTTCTTCTGTTTGAGCCTTGCCAGATGTTTCTCGGCGCGGGGGAGTGGGAGGAGGCTCATCAACCCGCACGACTAGGACTCGACAATCGAGGGCGGAACATCGTCGTCGTGGAAAAAAGCGGCTGGCTGCGATTCGCCTGGTCGCGGCGCGGCAATCGCGACCTTGCGGGAGACCTAGTTTTTAATCTCGCCTTTCCAGCCTGTCCCGTGAATCGATTAGTAGTAGAGGTACCGACTACGATCCAGCCCGCAATCACATCCGGTGTCGTCACAAAGTTGGAGAATCATTCGCTGCCGGCCGCGAACGTTGGGAATGAACCCTCACGATGGCAAATCGAATTTGCGGGGGACCCAAAAGCGCAATTACGATTCGCGACGGTTGAGCCGCCTACGTTGGAATCGCGAGGACATTTCGCGCGTTATTTCCATACTTACGGCGTTTCCGAAGCTGGTTTTGACCTGCAAACGAAGATCTATGTGGATGCAATGGATCAGCCCGCGCGTCGCCTGACACTGTTCGTCGATCCCGGCTTGCATATGACATCGATGAAGTGGGATGGCAGCTTGCTTCCAGCCATGCCTATGTCAGGGACGGTTACAGAGCCGCGTCGGATAACGATTGACTTACCCGTGCCAGCTACAGGTGCGAATCACGAATTAGCCATTACCGCAGTCGGCACCACCCCCCTGGGACAACCATGGCGGTTACCGACGGTTGTCGCGGAGAATTTGATTTGGCAGCAAGGTCGAGCAGAAATCCACATTCCGAATACGCTGGCATTGAAGCAGTTGGACGTGTCCGGCGGACTTCAAACCGCAGTAAACCCACTGCCATCTCCGTGGAACGGTGATTCTCATGGCATCCAGTTTAGCGAGCCGGGGGGTGCTGTTGACATTAACGTGGCCCGCCAGCCAAGCAGACTGAGTTGTCGGCTTGGTTTCAGCGTTACCATCGGGCCGACGATTACCCAAGGTTTGGTCGTGGCGGATCTGGGGTCGAAACACGGCCAACACTTCGTAATCACTGGCCTGTTACCCACCGATTGGTCGGTGGATGCGGTAACCGCAGATCCTGCGAGCGCCATGGAATCTTGGAGTTTGGTCGGAAATAGTCGCCAGCCGTCGGTACGAGTTCATTTGCGTGACGCGATCACACCGGAGCGCGGCCTACGACTTCGGATCGCCATGCATCGCCGTTCCCGGCCAACAGCCGATAGCCGTTCATTTCGACTTTTTCGCATTCCGGATTCTGATGAGTTGGAACGGCTGGTCAGCGTCCGACCGGATCCACCCTTCCAGCTTCGACCGAATGGCGACTTGGACGTTCGCAGCGCCGCAATCGGCCCCAACGAAGACGTAAATGGGAGGATCCTGTTGTCGCCGGGCGGAATTGCTTATCGCGATGATGATCGCTTAGCTCCCTTCCAAGTTGCGCTGAGCAAAGACAAGCCTACCTATTCAGCAGATATTTCCATTGACCTCGACGTCTTCGCTGGACTCAGTCGTTACGATTGTTCCGTAAGATGTGAACCTCAAGGCGCTACGGTAAACAAGGTTGTCGTGTCGTTCTTTGGAGCTTCCACGAGAACTTTGCACTGGTCGATAGGCAATCAAGCGCAAGAATTCCTGGCAGTCCGACGACTCGAAAGTGGTGAACGAGATGCCGCCGGGTACGGTGACGGCGATGCTTACGAAGTCGTACTAAGAGAGCCGCAATCGACCCCATTTACCTTGCATGCGCGGCAGATCTCTCCATGGACTGAGCCCTTTCAAGTTCCTTTGGTCACGGTGCCAGAAGCGAGCCGGCAACGCGGAGGGGTAAATGTACGGGCGTCAGATGGATCGCGACCCAAAATCAGCTCGGCTGGACTAACTCAGGCACCACCATCACCCGCCCGCCTTGGATCTTACCAGGTGCTACGAGCCTCTTTTCACTACGATCCGTCACAGCAAGCTAAATAATCTGTTAGACCCACGGTCGGAGACGATCTTGCCATGTAAAGTGTTGTGAAAACGCACGCGGTTACGCAAATCG
>JANNPR010000168.1:0-9303 GCA_031400345.1 Planctomycetota bacterium
CCTCCGCTTAGCGGCGTAATGAGATTCAACGAATCCGTGACGCCGGGGATCCCGGACTGGGTCACGCGGCTGCCGGCAACATCGATCGAATGCGTTGCCGTACCACTGATTTGTATAAAACCGGCGCCTAGATTTAAGGGGGTTAGTCCTAACGTCGGCTGAGCCGCTAAGACGTCAACCAGCGCGACCGCCACTTCATTTACGTTGTTACCAACAACGTAAGGAATGCGGACCGTGCCGCGCGCTACGCTAAAGTTGCGATCGAATTCAAACTTGATCGGCTTCTGGCCAGTCCGCTGAATACTAAACGTATCACCGTCAGTGATTCCTGCACCGCCATTTGCCGGCAATTCTAGGGTAATCGAGCCGGAATTCGTGGTCGTTGCTTCCTGCCTTAACTGAGCCAATACGCTCGACGCGGTGTCGACAATGTAGCCTTCTGTACCGACAACATGGATCCGTCCGTCCCCCAGGTGTACGGGCAATAGTGCCAACGGAGAATTCGGATTTACATTTCGAATCGCATCTACGGTTAGCTGAGCAATCTCTTGATGGGTCCTATCGTAGCTGAATGAAATCAAGCGATTACTACCCGCTGAACCAACGGTGCGATATTGGAAAGTTACCGGCTGATTTCCATATCGAATCGTAAATGCATCAAGATGGGCTATTCCCGCGGGAACGCCCGATTGCGTTAGTGTGGGACCGGGTGTCGCCAACGAGTGCCCTACCTGACTGCCCAGGTGAACGACGCCATTGCCTAAGTTGCGTGGACTTAGGCCCAAATTGGCGGCTATGAGTACCGCGACGATTTTTTCTGCGACTGTGTCAACGTCATCACTGTTCGTAACGAAGATGGGTACCCCGGTGGAGTTGAAATTACTGTCGAATTCGAAGGTCACCGTGGTGGACCCGCCAGTTACGGTGAATTGCTCGCCGTCGGTAATTCCGCCGGCTTTGGCACCTTGTAAAGGCAGATGGATCGCCAATGTTTCGGGAATAGATAACGTGTAGCCACCTTCGAACTCAAATGTCGTTTGGGCATTACCCGTGTCGTCGATTTTGAACTGATCCCCGTCGTCGACACGCTGACCATTCGGTGCCACCAGCACCACTCGGTCTCGGTTGTTCAAAGTGATCTCATACGTGCTGCCCGGCTTCCAAATTCGAGAAAGCGGCGTCAATAAAATCGTGTTGTTCGTTCGGTTGTAGCCAAATGTGTAGTCAATTCCTTCTGCCAGGCCCACACCGTCTTCGGTGATCGTGAGGGCGGAACTCGATACCGAGTTATCATCCGGCCCTGTGCCATCGCGATCGACTAAAAGGATCGAGAATTCCGTCAAGGTTGCTCTTAGCAATTTAACGACGGTGGCGTTTCGATCGATATCAAATCCCAGCGCATCGTTATCTTGGGGAACAAGCAGTTCGGCGACGAGGCCAATACGGTCCGAACGATCGAATGCACCGCGATCCTTGACAACACTACCGCCTTGCGGGCTGGTGTTGGGTGCGGTCGAGTCGTCCACTCGAGTTTGGCCGGTGATATCGCGATCTGGCGCGAAAATGGGGGACTGCGGTATTCCCATCGTGGCCTTAACACGGTTGGCGAAGTCGAACCGGTCGTCCAGCGAGTTGAGCGAACTGTCGATGGCTCGAGACCCCGCGGCTAGATAAAAGTTGCTGCTGGCGGAATCCACGAACAGCGGATCGGTCGGCGACAAAAGTATGGGAAATATTCCCGGAGTTGACGGATTCGTGTTCTGGAACAACGAAGTGCCAATGACCGTGGAACTCGACGAGCCATCCACGGTGATTCCCGTTGTGGTATTCGCCACAATATTGTTCATCAAAGTTGGGCTAGCATTATCCATTACTCGGATACCGACGTCTCCCCCGCCAAAGCCAAAGACGGTGTTGTTGACGATCCTACCGAATGGAACAGGCGCGACATTGTCCCCAACTGGATTGACGTCGCCGCTGAAATCGATGCCGCCCGCCCGATTGCGATCTAGGACGTTGTTCGATACTACAACACCCGGATAGAGTCGTTCGTCGTTGAGTTCGCGAGTCACTCGCACCGGCCCAGGATGAGTAAGGCCATTGCCCGGATTGACGCTGGGATCGCGAACTCCCGCGTCTACGACAATGCCAAACTGCGAAGAGTTCGACACACGATTATTTTGGATCAGCACCTGACCTTGATCGCGGAAACGGTTCGCATCGCCAGAGAAATCGTCCTCGGTGCCGCCATGTTTAGTCGACGTGATGCCGGTTACGATAGCATTTCCAAAAAGATTCACTCGATTATTCGTGCTGAGCGGCCCAGTCGTCTTTCCATCGGCCAGCGACGCGGTGATTTTGAGCACAGCTTGTGTCTGTGCTGAATTGATTTGGTTACGAATGGACTCGGCCACCTCGTCGGCTGTAGCAGCTGGCCGGAACGGAACACTGACACGACCGGAAACCACACCCACGTTGGGGTTGCCAGCCGACAACGTTGTATCCTCGAATTCAAAGGTCAACGTCTTAACACCGTCGCCAATAGTGAATGTCTGACTGTCAAAGATTTGGAACCCAGCCGGAGCAGTTAGAGTGAACTGTTGCACCAATCGGGCGTTGGTATCGAACGATCGAGTCAAATTCAAATCCGGCGGCTTACTGGTATCGATGACTCGTACGCCGTAAGCGGCTGCGCGGCGAACTTCAACTTGGTAAGGACCGGCAGTGGTCGGAGGTGGATCGGGGAGCGGTACTGCTTCAAAGTTGGCGTTGACGTTGGCGGATACGGCCATTTCGCCCCGTTCAGCGAATCCAATAATGATGTCGTCAACGAACACGCCCTCGTGGGCGTTATTCACTCCCGTCAAACTGGGTCTCGAGTTTAAGTTGCCGTTTTGTGTCGTACCGAATTGATCCCCCCAAAGGCCACCCGCTGTTTGTCCAGGACGAGTACTTAAACCCAATCTGGTAACGCCGAAAGCACCGAGGTTTTGAGCCGTCACGCTGTGGCCGACGACACGCACCACGTGGTCGTAGGACTTGAAGGCATTCGATGTTCCCGGCACGGCGTACGTGTTTTCCAACGCTGTATCCATCACCGCCGCGACTTGTTCGTTGGTCAATTGCGAGTGGATAACCACAGGCACATTTACACCGGTGACACCAGGAGAACCCTCGAGAAATGTCCCGGGAAGTCCCACTTGGTTTGCAGTCACCGCGCCCGATAGATTGACTCGATTTCCATTTTGGCGGCCCGTTACGCCAATTCCAGCCATGGCAGTTACGATGCGCTGGGCAATTGCATCCGCCGTATCATTGACTGCGAACGCGATATTTGTGCCGAACGTGAAAGTATTCCCGTTAACGGTGAACGAGTCCCCAGTATCAATGTTTGCGCCCGTTGGGGCCACGATGGTGTACCCCATATCGATCTCGAATACTCGATTCGGATTGCTGACCGTGAACGTCTGGCCATCGCGCAACTGGGACCCAGCGATGGCGCGCAATTCGTCACCGGTCGTATTTGAATCTCCGACATCCATTCCACCGGCCGTGGAAAAATCGAACCGCAACCGCAAGTTGTCACGACCGGCAAATGGCGCCAACGAGATACGCGCCTGACGCCATGAATCGTTTGCAGCAGCATCGCCGACATCGAAAAGTGTTTGCACATCGACGTTCACAGAATCCCCCGTGGGATCGTCGTATTCATCCGGATTGTTGTCGTCCCGTCGAGAGTTGTTTGTGGCCAAGAGGTGCCAAGCACCGTCGTCATCCGCCACGAACACGCGAAACGAATCGCGCATCACGGGATCGGCAACGACATCGGTGGGAAGTCGATTCGTATTCTCGGTTCTCAGGTAGTAGTTGAAGTAGATCGTCGGTTGATCTTCCGGTGCATATCCTCTAAGACTGAACGTGTTGCTCTCCAAACTCCCACGCGCTCCACCCGGGAAATCGTAGCTGTTGCAAATGGTAGTAGGAATCGTGACGTTGAAAACATTGGCGAATCGATCACCATTGGAATTATCGTCATTGCACTGGCCGGTGCGTGCATTCGGATTGATGCGCTGATCACCAATATCTTCATAACCAAACCAGAAGCTATTGCCGCCCTCTACGCGAGTCGCCGCCACCCGACTGCCATCGTATTTGGGGTCTAGCCCATGTCCATTGTCGCTGCGACGTCGCAAAGTTTGGTGCCAAAGGTTGTAATCCAGGTTCGAAAATGCAATCCCGACCGGCCCGCTGGCGCCGGTCGCGATATTCGTTTGACCATTCACGAACGCGGGTTGCTGAACGCCCGAAGTATTAAACGCATACAACTGACCGGCACCGGTGATGCCAAACAGCATGTTGGCATAACGTCCGACGTTACCGGTCTCTTCGGCATTCAGAGGACCTGCCGCCAATCCAGAAAAGGCCCCGACAATGCCTACATTGGCGATAAAAGTCGCGGTCCCATTTAAGGTATTAATGGTGTATAGATTTCCGGCATCATCGACACCGTAAAGCGTGTTACTGATAAAAGCCATTCCCGTGATGGTGCCAGCGCTATTGACGATGCCTCGCTCGACGATTTGAGTGCCCGCGCCGAAGTTTCGACTTGGATCGACGCGATCCGCGCCATTCCCAATTGCTCCTCCCGTTATCGAGTTTAGCTCATACAGAACACTGTTACTTGGTGTCACGTTAAAGCCAATTGGTCGCGAGCCAATGGCGTATAGGCTGACTGTAATTCCTGAAGTGCGATAGGCCATCGCGTTGAAGCGAACACCCCTACCGTTCTGATTACCATTGGAATCAAATTGCTGCCTGTCTCCTCCGGTGCCTGCCGGGTCATCTTCAAAGGTTTGTATGCCATCGTCGCCTTGAAATGCGACGGCCGCAGTACCGGTATCAATATTCAAATAATTTCCAGCAGTGTTGTCATTGACTAATCCGACCAAGTCGCTCGTCGTGAGAGTAAAGAGATCGCCATCGGGTCGCATCGCGATGTCGCGGTGAGGCGAGTTGGTTTCACCCAGAGTAGTGAGCAACGCACCGGTGAAGGGATTAATCGTCCGAATCGTATCGCCACTACTCACAAACATCACGACGTCACCCAAATTAAATGGTACGACGGCGTCGGCATAGTCGCTAAACGGATCGATGATAGTATCCAAGATCACGGGGGTAATTGGCGCCGCACTCGTCGAACCGCCCGATGAACCAATGTGGTCTTCCGCGATGCGCGTGACAGAGTTAATGGGCTCCAAACGCACTAACGGATTGATCGCGTTAGGTTGGCGGAATTGCTGCAATTCGGTGGGCGACCTAGCGGTCGAAGAGACGGCCACCGTATACAGCTGGTCATTCGCTGGAGTTACTGGTAGCTCAACGGGACCAATATACGGATCCAGGACGCCAGCACTGCCGCGGGACAAATCATCAAAATCTTGACCTTGAAGCGGTCCTGGTTGGTCGTCGGCAATGTTCGAGTTCGACGAATTGGAGCTCGAAGTCGGAGAGCTCGTAATCTGTGAATCAAATGAGGTGAGGATCAAACGGCCAGCTGCGTCAAATACATACAAGCTGTTGTCGCCGCGACCAGCGTTGTCGGCATAGTCGAGATCAATGACCGCCGACGTGTATAAAGTGGCGGAGTTATCTTGCACGGATTTGTAGTCGACATCGAAACGATAAAAATCCAGGTCGCCGCCCGAATCCAACGTTCCAGCAGCGCTCAGCGCTGCGCGATCTGAGCCCAACAAATTTCCCATATATTCCGAATTCGTGCCAAAGGAATCGTTGCTAGGGTTCTCATTCTCCGCAACTTCACCGGTATACGGCGAGTGCCCCGGTAGGCCTCGAGCATGGATGCCAATCGTCGCAAAGCGGACATCCGCATAGCGGACAGTCGAACCTGGATATTCGTCGAGCTCATTGATGCGGACCTGAAATTGGTAGCTGCCGCTGGTTAGCCCATTAAACAGTTTCGCCGGATCTCGCAAGTTGTTAGGATCGGCCGCGACATCCAAGCGGTCGATGTTGCTGCTGCGAACCCGTATGTGGTACGTTCCGGGCGAACCTGCTGTTCCGGGCAATATCACGCGGAAACCAGCATCCCGTGGATTGAGCGTTCCGTAGTCTTTAGGAGTGCCGGTCGCGTTAGTGGCTTGGTAGGACGATTTCTGTAAGACGTTGGCGTCGGTTAATGGATCCGCTTCATACGGCGCGCTCGATGCTGATTCAAACAACGAGTCATCCGATTGAGCGATGATATTGCCGTTGGCGTCGAGCAGCTCAATGATGCTGTCCAAAGACTGCCGTGTACGGTCGATATCGAACCATACGTCCGTTCCAGCGGTCCCCGCAAAACTGTAGACGTCGACGTCATTCTTTTGATTGATAAATCCGTACACCTCGAATCCTAACCGAACGAGCTCATCGCCGGACTTTTCGTTCGGCGAAAGAACGCCGAGGAATTGGGCCGTCGTAGGCGTGAAATTCGTACCCGGTGCCGCGGCTTCGGGGGATTCCGTTTCCAGAGCGACTTCCACATTCCGATCGTGGGAGTATTGATCGAGTAACACACCGCGCCAGTTTCCCGGTTGGCCGGTGTTCGTGCTTTGGTTGTTGTTGGTGTCGGTCTGAGGTAGTCCGTCCGCTTGGAAACCTGCACCAACTGTGTCGTCCGCCAAGGATGTCAGCACCACGGGGAATCCTGGTTGTCCGACAATATGCAGCATGCCTCCAATACGATCGTCAATATCGAGTGGGGCACCCGTCGCCGTGAACCCGGCATTCGCCCCGGAAAGCTTTACAACCAAGCTTTCCGAAGGACTACTCTGCAATCGCAGCCCACCTGATGAATGGAAATCGGGAACATATACCGTCGTGTTAGATAAGATGTGGACGATATCGGAGTCGTCCCAAACGCCCTGTGTTGTTAGTGTCTCGCCGCGAACCACCATCCCATTGAAGCCGTTTGCCAGCGAGGCTGTGGGCGTATTTGAAAGTCGGTTACGTCGAATCAACGGTCCGTGATTTTCGCGGAACTCCGGTATAGCGTCCAACTCGCCCGTGGAACGACCCCAGTCGGTCACATAAGCACTGTTGAGTGCGTTCGCGTTGATATTGATGGCGGCCCCGGCGTTATTACGAATGATATTGTCCGCGATAATTGGTTGTGAGCCCCGCACGAAAATCGATCCTGAAGCATTGAACAATCGCCCGAATCGATCAGAAGGTGCCGATCCTCCCGTTCCATTGGCATTGTTTTCGATCACGCTGTTGCGAATACGCAAGTGCGCCTGATGTGCCTCGATCGCATTGAATCCGGCGAAGTTACCTTCCACCGGGGTGATTCCGCCGGCGTAGGTTACTAGCACATGGTCGAACGACGCGCTGCTGGTATGTCCCACATAAATGCCGCCCCAAGCCGCAAGGGTTGGTTTAACTTCTGAGGCACCTAATCTGTCGTCGTTGTTCGTATCGAAGGTGCCACCTGCGCCGTATCGGTCGTCCACTCGAGTGGTGAAAATGATTTCCTGTCCGTCGGTTCCTTCGGCAATCAACTGACCGCCGAAAGCAACCTCGATTCTTGACGCTTCCAGCTTTAAAACGGTACCTGGATCCATCGCCAAACGTGCATCCAAGCGCGCTAGACGGTTATTTACCGTCAAGGCAAGTGATCCGCCTACGGTTCGTCCCGAATCGAAATACCTCGTGGCGGACCCATCGAGTTGCGTAACAAGCGTGAACAGTCCACCGTTACTGCGATATAAGCGACGGCCCACATAACCGCTGGGAACCGGCGGCAAGTTATTTAGAAGAATGGT
Source organism: Planctomycetota bacterium (assembly GCA_031400345.1). Taxonomy (GTDB): domain Bacteria; phylum Planctomycetota; class Planctomycetia; order Pirellulales; family Pirellulaceae; genus JANNPR01. Next base: position 7,824 of record JANNPR010000168.1, read on the forward strand.
TCCTTGGCCAGGACCACCGGTGATGGTAGAGGCAACCGTCGGCGCAGAGGCTGGGCTTTCGTTCCCATTGATGTCGACAAACGCCAATCGGTACCTGTACGTGTTTGGTGTTAAAGTTCCACCTGCCTGCGGCGTCAGGGTAATCAAACTTGAAGTGGGCGCCACCGCCTCCTCATACGGACCAGCGGGCGTGCCCTGAATGATCAGGTTTTGAGAAAGGATGTGCGTAATATCCGTGTCGTCAAAGCGAGCGGACACCGTCAACGCCGATAATTGATTTCCTGGCAAGGTCGGAATGCGAATGAACAAGCCGTTGTTCGTATTGTCCGTGACCCTATTGTTGCGAATTTCCGGGCCCACTCGGTCATAGTCGGAAGTGAAGGCGCCGGAGATCTGGTACAGCGGTGTGTTGAAATTGGTCTCTTCGAAACTATTGGGGTCTGCCGAAATAGCTGCGTCTGAACTGTTGGTAATGTTGTTAAAGGTGACCGTGGGCCGATCTTGCGTGATGTCGACGGGATTGATCGACTGCAGCAAGGAATCAACGAACACCAAACCACCGCCATACCGTAACTGTGCATGGTTCACGTAATTCAGGAAAATTCCTTCACGCTCATGTGTAGAACGACCTTGGCGTTTTTCCACGTCACCTCGAAACGACAAGCCACCCCAATCACCAGCCGTCGGCGAGGTCGGAATCGGATTGGTATCCACACCGACCGACTCATCGTTGTAAGACGTAAAGATGACTTGATGCGTTGGTGTCCCTAATACTTGTAAGGCGGCAGCGCTGCGGTCGACGGAGGCAGTGGAACTTCCGGCGGCAATGCGAGCTTGCCGCAACTTAAACACAGCTCCTTGATCGATTACGGCGGTCACGCCGCGCGGAACCTCCATCGTGGATCCGTCGTTGAGAACTTGATTAAGTGGCCCACCGAAGCCGATCTCGTACCCGAAGTTATCGGCAGCCGTCCTGAGATTCAGATCGACCCCCCCGTTGCCTAGGATGCGGACGATGTCTCCTGGATGGGTGTTCGTGAAGGCATTCACTACGGCTGGGTTGGCAATGTTGTTGAATGGCTTCGACAAAGTCCCGTTGGCCGACGCCGGAGCAAGCTTGTCCACAAAAATCGTTCGCCCCAGAATGTCAAGGCCCAACATTCCGGCGCTGAGCGTCACGCTACGCTCACCGACCAAAACAATCCCAGAAGTACCGGCCGTGTGTTGCACCATGCCGGCGAACTGACCACTGATGGCGTTAGCCAACGTATCGGCAATCACCGTATTAGAGTCACCGGGGTTAACGTTCACAGCGATGTTCCCAGCAGACACACCGCCTACTTTGTTGATCTCGATTCGGCGTTCGGTGCCGGCCCCATCCGTATCGGTTATGATATCTAGCGCATCGCGAATCGTCGTATGATTTCGAGTGACGTCTAAAGTGCGATTGAGCGGCTGCGCCTGAAGCCAGTAGTTATAA
>JANNPR010000207.1:0-2293 GCA_031400345.1 Planctomycetota bacterium
AGTGAATGCTGTCTAACTTGCCTGCTGCTGAAAGGATGTCTGATAAAAGACGCTTTCGGTCTTCGATCACAACTTTCGTCAAGTCGCGTCCATCTAAATACAGTAAGTCGAAGACAAAGTATTGCAGGTCACGAGCATGGCCATCCCGGAAGGCATTCTGTAGCAATTGAAAATCCGTGTTTCCGTCCGGGCTCATGGCCACCACTTCGCCATCCAATACTGCTTGTTTGACCGGCAGCTCTTGCGTGGGTGGAACGAGATGTTGGAGTCGATCCGTCCAATCCTGTTGGTTGCGGCTGATGAATTGGACCTGTCCATCGTCGATCCGGCAGATCATGCGATAACCGTCGAATTTAATCTCATGGAGCCATTGATCTCCTTCAGGAGCACTCTTGGTCAATGTGGCAAGCTGCGGAGTTATTGTTGCAGGAAGTTTTCTTGCGATGGCCCCTTCGACGTCGCTACTGGGGGGCTTCTTTGTAGGGCGAGATTTAGTTCGTTTGGATGCACGAGCTTTTGTGGTTCGCGCTGGCGTTTTTGCACGGGATTTGGCATTCGGTTTTGCCGTTAACGGACTCGACCGTCCATTGCGCTTCGAGGATCCCCAAACTCGGTCTTTTGCGGAGGCAATTTCCTCCAAGCTCCGGCCGCTAACGACGCTAAGGGGCTGTTCCTCTAAGGTGTCACCTTCGGACAAGAGTTGTGCATCGCCATCGCGTTCTTTGATTAGAAACCAGGTTTTCTGTTCCTGCGTTGTTTGCGCGGAGGATCTCCGTACCAACATCCAACCCCCACGCAGCTTTTCACCATGTAGGGTAAATTTCAATTTGCCTTCCCGGTAACCTTGGCGTGCATCGCCTTGAGGTTCCCAATGCCCCTGGTCCCAAAGCATTACCGTGCCGCCACCGTATTCACCATCTGGAATGATTCCCTCGAATGTTCCGTATTCGACTGGATGGTCTTCAACGTGGATGGCAAGTCGTTTCTGGCTGGGATCGAGACAAGGTCCTTTAGGGACCGCCCAACTCTTCAACGTGCCATCTAGCTCTAGTCGAAGGTCGTAGTGCAGGTGACTGGCGGCGTGTTTTTGAATGACATAGGAGCAGCCCGTTTTTTTCCGCGGCTTGCCTTTCGGTTCGGGCGTGCGTCGAAAATTGCGTTTACGTTTGTACTCGGTTAGACCCATAGGTGTACCGCTTCATTACCAAGCCTTCGTGGTTACTGTGCCAACAGTCAACGCAATTCTACGACGACGACGGAGATGAGCTATTTTGAGGGTCCGGACGGTGGCTCTTCCGTCACGGCGACATGAATATTCATAGACTCCGCCGCGGAACCGTAGATTGTTCCGGCCGTAGGTGCCGTGTCGCGATAATGGCGACCGACAGCGACCCGCACGTGGTCAAGTCGGGGCAAGATCCCGTTGGTTGGGTCAAAACCCTTCCAACCGATGTTGGGAATGTATAGCTCGACCCAGGCATGGGATGCTGCAGACATGAGACTGTTCAAGTTGGGACAGTATACATAGCCGCATACGTATCGAGCCGGAATCACTAATAACCGGGCGAGGCAGATAAAAAGATTGGCTAAGTCCTGGCAAACTCCTTTTCGTTTTAAATACACGTCGAACGGAGTGGTTTCCAAGGAAGTACTTCCAGGCGAATATTCGTACTCACGAAAGAGTGTCAGGTTGATCGCAAAAAGCGTTTCCATGAGATCGTTTTGATTGCGTTCGACGAACGACATGGCGTAGGCGAACAGTTCCTTAATCTGTGTTTCGGGTAATTCCATCGATGCCAGATACGGTGTTAACATTTTCAATTCCCATGGCATCCAGGAAATTGGGAATGAAGGTCGCATCGGCAAGTTGACAAAGGCAAACGGATCGCTATCGGTCAAGTCGACAACGCTGTTGGCAGACACGTTCAAGTTGTCGTATGGCTCGGTTAGCTCGAATCGCGTCGTGGCGTTCCCGAAAACGTCTTCGTAATCAATCAACAACGTCGGACGATTCACAGTTAGTTGGTGGGAAATTATCTGCTGAGTGGAATCGGTAATTGGGCGCAGATGCAAACGATGTGAACTTTTTTCCACATTTCTATCGTAGCTGTAGTTGGTGACGTGAGTGACATAAAGTCGGCGCTTGAGGACTCCATCTATTTGTTTCACACTCTGCGAAAGTGATTCCGGTGCCGCTGTTGTTGGAGGCGTGGATGTCAGCGGCTTCTGTGTCGCGTCGCTGGAAGCGATGGTAGCAACGGTCATCGTACAATGTTTCCCTAAAAATGTTCCT
>JANNPR010000250.1:0-4288 GCA_031400345.1 Planctomycetota bacterium
GTCAATCCCGAATCGGAAACCGAGGCATACCTGGCGGGCAATTCATTCTTAGCTGTGTTGTCGGCAGTTTTTTCCATCATTTGGGCCATGTTACCCCTTTTCATTTCCTCTTCGGAGACTTTTTCTTCGCTCCCTGCCGCGAACTTCGAGAGCGTTACGACATTTTTTCCAACCACGGCGTCGAAGGAGAATTTACCATCTTTGTCCGTCTTCGCCCCTCCAGTTCCCGATGCACCTTGCGCCAGAAACGTGATATTTGCACCTTCCACCGGTTCGCCTTTGAATGTAACGACACCCGATACTTTGGCTCGAACGGGTTCAGGCGGACCCCTGTCGCAGCCAATTTGAGCAGCAACTAGCACGAACAATCCAGAGGCCAACCAGCGCGACATCTTGATCATGAACGGATCCTCTCGTTGGGGCATGCAGTTTATGAAAAAATCGTGCCGGCTGTACCAGAGTAGGTACAGCCGGCACTTCTACGTCAAGATAAATAAAGTTGCACGAGTATTACGGGATCTGGGCTACCCCGCCATCTCGTCGGCAACCCAGTCTTTGGTAGTTGATGTAGTCGATGGTCTGTGACAGGAAGTGCACCGAGCCATCACAGAACACAAACATCGCGCCACCTGGATGCCTCGACTTAAAACCCTGGGAGGTCGTCCAGTTTTGCAGCTTATGGCATCCAGTCACTAGTGGTGAATTCCACGACGCATTCGTGACCTGAAGACCCGTTTGCACGTCACGATAGGACAATGATTCGTCATATCCGACTACAGGAAAATTGATCGGACCGGTGGTTGCCACCCACAAGGAATTAAAGTGCAGCCAACCGTTTGCACCGTGATCCATCTTGGTGGGAAGAATCTCCCCGATGGCGATCGTGTTAGAAGTGCCATCCTGAATCTGCGCAATGGTTGCTGCCCAGGCACCCCGTGAAAACGGGCCAGAAATCTGGCTGGGATTTTCACTGTTGCCGTGTGGAGATGGTCCGGTGTTAAACGGATTTCCAGCACTATAGAGTGGGCAGTTTTGCGGCGGAAACGAATTCATTGCCTGTGCACCTATGGACGGCGCATAGTTCGAATTGGCGCGGTGATTGGGGTCACCCCACGCCACCGGTGTGTGCGGAGCCGTCGGGCACAAAAAGGTTGGGATGACCTGCGAACGAATCAGTGGCCGTCCGCCCACAACACCTGAGACCGTCATGCATTCGATGTTCGAATCATGACAGTTGGTCGCCCATCCATCGTTGAAGCGTGCGTTGCCGCCTGCGAACAGAAATCTGTCGTACAACGGTTGCTGTTCGATGTAGGGTAATAGCTTTACTAAAGCGCTACCCTTAGAGCCATTCGTCCAAGTGACGGCTCCGGAAAAATGATTCCCATGAAATGGAAATCTCTTGTACACATCGTGGTAGTTGTGCAATGCCAAGCCAAGTTGCTTGAGATGGTTACTGCACTGCATGCGACGCGCGGCTTCACGAGCAGCTTGGACTGCGGGCAAAAGCAAGGCGACTAGAATGCCGATGATGGCAATTACGACCAGCAACTCCACGAGTGTAAAGGCGAACCTCTTTGGGCCCGGCCCCGTACCTCTAAAAACAGACATAGTGACCCTCCAAAAAAAAGAAATGTTAGGAAAATAGTTCTTCAAAGTCGGACAGCACCTTCATAAGGATTTCGTCACGGATGTTAAGCGATAAAACATTCATCGTCAAGGTTTTGCATCAAAAGAGGAAATTCTGTCCAAAACTAGGTTTTGGCGGCGAGGAAACCCACGCTGGATTTTTCGGCAATATCGGGATTTTTGCGTAGCGCCCCACTTTCAACTAATTCTAAAAATCCATGGCGAATTCGTGACTCATAGGAAACGTCGCGGCGGAGGCTCGTCGACGACATTCGCATGTTCCAGTCTGGGGCTGCTTGCTTGCCAGCGTTTTCCCACAAGTAATACGACGAAACCAACGAGTGCCATTAACAATCCAACATGGCGGAAAATGGCTCCCATGGCTTCTGTACGATAGCTAATCGTCATGAGGACAGCGCCCAGGATTGATCCGCCGAAACCAAGCGCCACTAGTACTAGGCTCGCACGCACCACGAAGCGCGCCCCTTGCGTGATGTCACGCCGACGCCGTTTCGTGGCGGCTAAAGTGCCGGATCGTGGAACAAACGGAAAATATTCGTCGGCCAAAACTTCGCGAGAATTAGGGTTCGCGGGGTCAGGTGCGTTCCCCGGTCGGCTGGCGGAGTCGGATGGATCGATGGGCGCCATAATTTTTAGACTTATACCTTGGGCTCCCAACCGTCGCGATATTCGCGCGCCCACAAAGCCTGAGCTTGTTCGTCGTGCTGAATATGTCCGTTCGTCGCGTCCGTATTCAAAACTCGATTGACGCGGTGCGCGATGTTTCCCAAATGGCATAACAACGTGCTTTTGTGCCCGTCTTCGATATCGGCGTTAGGACGCTGACCCGTTCGGATACACTCCAGGAAATTGTTGAAATGGTCGGCATCACCGCTGGCACCACTCTTTGTCGCAATCTCTTTGTTGCGATCATCGTAGATTTTGTAGCCATCGTCGGTGATTAACATCGCGCCGCTTTCCCCGTGAAACGACATTCCGAACCCCGAGTTCTGCTGTCCGAACGGCGACCAGCTGAGCCCCTCCCAGGTAATGGTCGATCCATTCGCAAAATCGAAGGCAACCACGTGCGTATCAGGAGTCTCTTGATCGTCATCCCAGCGGTAGTGGCCACCCGAGGAAGTGACTCGAATTGGGAAGTCGACACCCAGCCCCCAGCGCGCCACGTCCAATGCGTGGATTCCATTATTTCCTAATTCGCCGTTTCCCCAGTGCCAATGCCAATGCCAGTTGTAATGAACCAAGTTGTCCTTGTATGGCCGGTCTGGAGCCGGACCCTGCCACAGTGTGTAATCCAGCCAGCTGGGAACGGGAACCAAGTTGCCTTTGCCAATTGTGCCGCGGCGATTGTTGTACCAAGTCCGCGCGAAGTGCAGTTTGCCAATCACTCCAGCATGGAGTTTTTCCATTCCCTCCAGGATGCCGGGACGGGAACGGCGCTGTGAACCCATCGTGACAACCCGATCATTCTTCCGGGCCGCTGCCACGGCAAGTTCGCCTTCGCGTGGATTGTGGCTGCATGGTTTTTCCACGTAGACGTGCTTACCCGCGGAACATCCCAAGATGGTTGCCGGGGCGTGCCAGTGATTCGGCGCGGCGATGACGAGTACGTCGAGGGACTTGTCGTCCAGCATCTTGCGAAAATCGGCAACGCCTTGCGGCTTTCGTGATTGAGACGAGGCAACCAGAGCGACTCCCTTTTCCAACGCACGGGAATCGACGTCGCAGACGTAGCCCACTTCGGAACCCGCGTTTGTGGCAAAGGCACGTGCCAGATGCGACCCGCGACCATTGACTCCCATCACGCCGACGACGAGTTTTCGGTTCGGACTAGTGGTGTCTTCCGCCGCTGAAAGTGAACTATGAACGCCAAGGGCCACTCCCGCTGTTACGGTCGATTTCAAAAAGTCCCGTCGCGGTACTTCGCGTTTCATGACACGGTCTCCCCAGAGGTTTTCAATCGTTCGAGCATCAATATACAGTCGGCAGTCGCCAGTCGGCAGTCGGCAGCGGACGTCAGGTGGAACAAGCGGAACACCGGCCCACCAATACGACCGATCGGTTGGATCGGTCCGTTCAAAATACGATTAGTGGGGCGGCGCTGCGCTTGTCCCACTCTACGGGATTCGCTTAAACTATGCGTGCCCGCCCGCCCGCCTGGCCCCCCCCTTACAAAGGTAGCCCATGGCCAAGTTGCCTCGTGTGTACTGTCCAGGACCGAAGAGTCGCCGCGAGTTTCTGCGGGCAGGCATGTTGGGCTTCGGCGGATTGAGCATGGCTGGCTTGGCTGCAGCACGTGCGGCATCGTCCAAAAACACCGATACATCCGTCATTCTGTTTTGGATGTGGGGAGGGCCCAGCCAGCTCGAAACCTGGGATATGAAGCCCGAGGCGCCAATCGAGTATCGGGGACCATTCCGGCCCATCGCCACAAATGTTTCCGGGTTAGAAATCTGCGAGATTTTTCCGAAATTATCAAAGGTCGCCGACAAGTACACCTCATCCGGTCGTTGCATCACGAAATGGCCTCGCATAACGATGGGTCCATCGAACTGTTGACAGGTAAGACGCCATCGCAGGCTGACCCGACCTCCACAGCAATGTCGGAGCATCCGGATTTTGGGATGGTGGCAAGCCGTCT
>JANNPR010000252.1:0-4220 GCA_031400345.1 Planctomycetota bacterium
GCACAACACTGCAGGAAGCCGCGGATCGTCTAGGAATTAGCAAGTCGTGGGCGAGTCGCTTGCACGCCAAGATCCTGGAACGCTTGGGGCGATCACTCCGGCGAATTGGAGCCGGCGAGTAGCAAAAGGTCGGATCATACAACGGTCGGATAGTAAGGATTGGATCGCCATCATCCGCACCATGCGAACGTTAAAATCCGAATCTTGAGCGACATTAGGACCCGTACACCCAGTGCACGCGTGTTATTCGCAGCGATTTTTAGCCTTGCGAGTTCAGCGGCCGACAAACTTGAAGGGTGCGCCGGCTTTCGAAAACCACCCGTTTGTCGCCGCTGTAGAAAGTGATAGGGCATGGCCTCCGCAGCAACTTTAGATTTCGACCGCCTATTGGCACCGGTTTCCGAAGGCAATCCAGCGGGAGACGCTCTCAAAGACCATGCCTCGCTGAGTGTGCTGTACTATAAAATCAAAGACGCCAGGGACGCAGCCCGACAAGCGGAACGCTCGGCTCAACAATTTCAAATGTTGGGAGAAGAAGAGAGCGAGAAAGAGCGAATCAAGCCTCCGGAACCGCCAGATTGGCAAATCGTCATCGATTTAGCGACGGACACACTTGCCACAAAATCAAAGGATTTGTGGATTGCGGCTTGGTTGATCGAAGGACTTTGCCGAAAGCAAGGTTTTGGTGGTCTGCGAGATGGTTTTCGCCTGGCACGCGAGTTACTAAACCGCTATTGGGACGGGATTCACCCGAGACCGGACGAAGACGGGCTGACAACTACGGTGGCCCAGTTGTCAGGATTGAATGGCGAAGATGGCGAAGGGGCTCTGATCGCTCCCATTGAGACGATTTATATTACCGCTGGCCAATCGCTAGGCCCATTTTCCAGTCGCGAATATAAGCAGGCTGCAAATCTCGCAGGGGGCGAGGCCGACCGCAGGGCCCAACGTATTCAGCAAGGTGCGGTTACGCTAGAGATGATTCAAAGTTCAGCGAACGACAGCGATACGGATTTTAAGAATCAGCTATTGGACGACGTCGAGCAAGCTATAAGCGAGTTCGCTCAGTTGACGGAAATACTCGACCAAAAATGCGGAGCTGCATCGCCGCCTAGTTCGCAAATTCTCGCCGCTTTGACCGACTGTCGTGACCGAGTTCGAACACTCTATCAGTCCGAAACGGCATTGTCCGTCGTGGACGGAACCCGCACCGGCGGCGTGGAAGTAACGGCGTCAGGCGGGCCGTCGGGCCGGGTGGCGACTCGCGATGAGGCTTTTCGGCTGTTGCTCCAGGTTGCCGACTTCTTTCGGCGCACTGAACCTCACTCACCCGTTTCTTATGCTCTGGAACAAGCCGTGCGATGGGGCCGAATGTCGCTTCCTGAGCTGTTGACCGAGCTAGTTTCGGATTCCACGGCGCGCGAGGAAATGTTTCGACGTACTGGAATTCCTCGGCCTCCGCCTAACGAGTAAAACGCCTCAACTTGAACGTTAGTAAACCGACAAACACGAGAGTTGCCACGAACTAGTAATGGTCGCCGACTGGATGCGCTTGTTTCTTGAACCGAAAACCCTTAAAAACATGGCACGATTGGCAGCCACAGGCAGCAAATGGATGCTCCAAACAAACGGTAGGTTGGCAACCCGTATGGTAGATTTGTTTTGTCAATATGTCGTGGTGCCTCGTGTAGACCCGTCTGTCCAATTCAGGTTCGCACGAAATCCAGGACGCGTTTCCTCAATAGCCAATTTCTAGACCGCCAAAATTGTGAGTCCCTTGGAGGTGCGTGATGAGCAGCAGTATCCACGACAAGCTAAAGCGAGTGCGAAAGCCCCGCGTACATATTACGTACGAGGTTGAAACAGAAGGCGCCGTCGTCGTTAAGGAACTTCCCTTCGTCGTGGGCGTGATGGGCGACTTCTCAGGGAATCCCACCGAGCCATTGAAGGGGGTGAAAGACCGAAAATTCATCCAAATCGATCGCGATAACTTCAGCGACGTCATGAAACGGATGACGCCCGGTCTAAATATGCGCGTAGAAAACACTATCAAGGGCGATGGAAGTGAGATGGCCGTCCAGCTGAAATTTAATTCGCTGGAAGATTTCGATCCGGTCAATGTATCCAAACAAGTGGAACCGTTGCGTCGCCTGCTGGAAACTCGTGATCGCCTTCGCGACTTGTTAGCAAAGGTGGACCGCAGTGAAGATTTAGAAGAGGTCTTAGAGCAAATTCTGAAGAACACGGATGACCTTAAAAAGATGTCCTCAGAACTAGGTGTCGACGCGAAAGCCACTGATGGAGGTGCTCAATGAGTGCCGGTGAAGCAAAAAAACAATCTGCTGCCGCATCTGAAGGAACGAGCGAGAGTCTGTTGGAAGCTGCGATTTCCGCTACCAAGCAAACGGAACGATCTCGTGCCGAAGAGCTCTTGCGAACGCTAACTGAAGAAGCACTCAAGGGTACGGTTTCGTTCAACAAGGACGTGACGCGCACTCTGAATGAGGGTATCGCCGCAATTGATCAGGTCATTTCGAAGCAGCTTTCGGCAATCATACACACGCCCGAGTTCCAACGGCTCGAAGGCACGTGGCGCGGTTTGAACTACCTGGTGATGAATTCAGAAACTGGTACTCAGCTGAAGATTAAGGCCTTGAACATCAGCAAACGCGACCTATTTAAGGACGTGGACAAGGCAGTGGAATTTGACCAGAGCCAAATTTTCAAAAAGCTGTATGAAAATGAATTTGGTACTCCCGGCGGTGAACCATACGGTACGCTGATTGGCGATTACGAATTCACGAATCACCCTGAGGACATCGACCTGCTTAACAAAATGGGAAATGTGGCTGCCGCTGCATTTTGCCCATTCATTTCCGCAGCGGATCCGCGTCTGTTTGGTTTCGACGGTTGGACGGAACTCACTAAGCCACGCGATTTGGCGAAGATCTTCGACACCGTCGAGTACACCAAATGGAAGTCATTTCGCGACAGCGAAGATTCGCGATTCGTGACGCTCACCATGCCTCGAACTTTAGCGCGCTTGCCCTACGGCAAAAGCACCAAGCCGGTCGAGGAATTTGATTACGAAGAAGTTTCGCTGGGGAAAAAGGGCGAATCGATCGCCGTTGGGCACGACCAATATTGCTGGATGAATAGTTCGTACGTTTTGGGGACTAAATTAACTGATGCTTTCGCAAAGTACGGCTGGTGCACTGCTATACGGGGCGCCGAAGGAGGCGGGAAGGTTGAGGGGTTACCTGCGCACATATTCAAGGCCGACGATGGTGATATGGATTTGAAATGCCCCACTGAAATCGCCATCACGGATCGGCGTGAAAAGGAGATCAGCGATCTCGGCTTTCTGCCTCTCTGCCATTATAAGAATACAGATTACTCAGTGTTCTTCGGCGGCCAAACCGCCCAGAAACCCAAAAAGTATGACCGGCCAGAGGCCACTGCCAATGCCGCCATTTCGGCTCGATTGCCGTACATCATGGCCACCTCGAGATTCGCCCATTACCTCAAAGTAATTGCCCGCGACAAAATTGGTTCCTTCATGGAAGTCGAGGACTGCCAAGCCTGGCTCGACCGTTGGATTCATAACTACGTCAGTGCGGATCCCAAGCCTAGTGCAGATGCCAAGGCCCGATATCCGTTGCGCGAAGCCAAGGTCGAGGTAAAAGAGATTCCAGGACAACCAGGTTCGTATAACGCGATCGCTTGGATGCGCCCGTGGCTACAGTTGGAAGAACTAACAACGTCGCTGCGTATGGTCGCTCGAATCCCGAAGATGGGCGGTTAGGTTTCGGATTCGCTGTAAACAATGCACCCCAGCCAGGCCGAAACTCAAAAGGCTGTCGTATTAGACGAAGCCGCAGTAGACGAAGCCGTAGCAGACGAAGCGGTTGGCGTGTCCTCACGCTCTGCGGAGGCGTTGGATAGGAGCTCGTTGTTCGAGTTGGTGCAAGGCGAGGCCAGTTCGCCTGCCAGCGAATCTGCGTTTCTTGACCGATTTGTCTCCGAGCCGGACTTGGCACGAGCCTTGCAAATGTGGCTGGGCCCTTGTGGGCAGATGACCCGCGATGAGATTGCCCGTCGTCTAAATCGCGATGTGGCTGCAATCGATCAAATCGTAGACCAGCAACTCAATGCCTTGCTGCATCGGCCAGAGTTCCAAGAGCTGGAAGCATCCTGGCGCGGCTTGCATTATCTTTGGT
>JANNPR010000114.1:0-3171 GCA_031400345.1 Planctomycetota bacterium
GGGCGGGTACCGATCAGCTTGTAGAAGTAATTCAAGGCCTGACCGCATTCGACAAGCTAATCGTGGGCGGTCGCGATGGGTTGTTGGATGGCGACCGCATCCGGATTACCGGCGAAGATCCAACGATGGGAACCTCTGCGTCGGCAAATCTAGAGCCCTCCCGTGACAAAACGGCGGCGGCGAAAGCTTTACAACCCGATAAGTAGACTGTAATCGGAGCATGATCCCATGGCGCTTGTCGAAATTCGCCGGCTGACAAAGCAGTTCCGCAAAGGTGACGAAACCATTACTCCGCTCAACGAAGTCAGTCTGGAGATCGAGCGTGGCGATTTCGTTTCGTTGATGGGGGCCAGTGGCTGCGGCAAGAGCACGCTGCTCAATGCCCTGGCTGGAATTGACCGACCGACTTCTGGCGAGATCATCGTCAAGGGTACCGATATCACCAAACTATCTCGCGGTAAGCTCGCCGACTGGCGGGCCGCCAACATCGGCTACATCTTCCAGATGCATAACCTGATCCCCGTGCTCACCGCTTACGAGAACATCGAGTTGCCCCTACTGTTGCTCCCCATGTCTTCCTCGGAGCGGCAAAAGAGGGTGGAGCTGGCACTCGACGCCGTGAACCTTCGCGATCGGGCAAACCACTATCCGCGGCAACTTTCCGGCGGCCAAGAACAGCGGGCGGGTATTGCCCGCGCGATCGTCGCCAATCCCACCATTATCGTGGGTGACGAACCGACCGGCGATCTCGACGCAGAGACTACCGAGCAAATCCTCGAGCTCGTACAGCGACTCAATACGGAGTTGGGTATGACACTGCTGGTTGTGACGCACGATCCCAAGGTCGCTGCTCTCGCTCGTCGCCAGCTGCGACTGGAGAAGGGGAAACTCATCGAGAAAGGCCAAGAAATCGCTGTCGTGGGAACCGAGTATCAGGACCGGAGCGCCTAGACATGTTTAAGTTTGTACCCTATGTGCTGAAGGGGTTGTGGAGGCATCGCGGTCGCACACTGCTCACGGTGAATGGATCGGCAGTGGCACTCTTCGTTTTCTGCTTCGTCGGCGCTGTGCAGCGAGGACTGGCCCGGTTAACCGAAGATCAGGCGGCTCAGCGAACGCTTATTGTTTTTCAAGAGAACCGCTTCTGCCCTGCCAGCAGCAAACTACCCGAAGATTATGGTCGCACGGTGCAAAAATTGCCTGGGGTCAAGGAAGTGGTGCCGATTAAGGTTTTCACGAACAATTGTCGGGCCAGCTTGGACGTGGTCGTGTTCAATGGACTGAAGCCAGAGCAACTGCGAACGGTGAGGGATTTGACTCTTCTGTCGGGATCGTGGGGCGACTTCGATGCCAGGACGGATGCGGCCGTTGCCGGACAAGCGGTAGCGAAACGCCGCGGACTCAAGACTGGCCAGCGATTCACGATCGGCGACGTGACGGTCAGCATCGTCGGGATTTTTGGATCGACAGTGGCTGCCGAAGACAACTTTATCTACACGCATCTCGACTTCCTCCAGCGTGCGCGAGGCAAGAGCTCCGTTGGTACCGTGACACAATTAGAAGTGCGATTAGCGGATGGGGTCGATCCCGATCGAATGGCGTCGGAGATCGATGCCCATTTTAAGAACGGGCCGATTGCCACATCGACACGCACCAAGGGGGTCTTCCAGCGAGACACGCTGGCGGATCTGGCCGAACTGATTGGGTTTGCTCACTGGTTGGGGTATGCATGTGTCGGCCTGGTTCTGGCGCTGGTGGCGACGACAACCGTCATGACCGTTCAGGATCGCATCAAAGAGCATGCCGTGTTGCAGACACTCGGCTTGCGTCCCGGTCGGATATTTCGTCTCGTCCTAGCGGAAAGTGTGATCCAAAGTCTCGCCGGCGGAATCCTTGGCATCGGCGCAGGCATGTTGTTGCTGGCTTGGGGTGGATTCTCAATCGGAGCAGAGGGGGTAACCATCGCTTTCCAACCGTCTCTCGATCTCGCGGTCATCGGTGCCGCGGTCTGTCTGGCGGTAGGTGTTTTGGCCGGGATCGTTCCTGGCTGGCAAGCGGCTCGTACTGAGATTGTGGCAGCACTTCGACAAGGATAAACGACAGATGAAGTCTGAACCACAAGCGCAGGCATTACCGCGATATCCTTCGATGGCGATTCAGGCTTGAAGTAAATCCGTCGAGCTCTAAATCATGAAGTTCCAACCGCGCAATGGTTCGTCGGTCGAAACGGTATGCGTACAGTGAGAGCAACGCTGGGAATCGAGTTGCTGATAAGCCCAATGCACGGCGCTCATGGTGCTCGACCACACTTCCCGGATCTCGCGAAAAACTTTCTCGGGACCCAACCGCTCCACGATGCCTACGTTCACCAACGCCGTATAAACGTCCTCCCGCACCCCAGTAAGCGCCACGATCTTTCCAGCGGACTCCAGGCGAGCCAGGAACTCATCGAGCATATGCAGGCATACCGCGTCGGGGTTGCGCACGTGCTTGATACGCAACAGCAAGACGCGCACTTCTGGTGTCAACTCTTCCTCGATGTGGCGGAGCAGGTCATCAAAGTCGGGCGCGGAGCCGAAAAACATCTCTCCCTCGAAGTTATATAGTCGCAAATATCGGCAGGGTGGGTCCTGAGGCAAGCGGTCGCGAATGACTCGTTCCGGCGTCAATATCAGCTCAGTCGCGTCGATACGCGCCGCCCGCGGAACGTAGAACAAGAACGACAGCAAGACACCGATCAAAATACAGAACTCCACAGAGATAAACACAGCGGCTAATGCCGTGGCAGTCACGATGATGGCGTCGAATCGAGTTGCGTTGCAGTAGTATCTCAACGCGGGCAAATCAATCATTCGAGTAGCCGCCAGAAGCAGCACACCCGCCAACGCCGCGCGGGGGATGTACTGCGCCAGCGGCGCTAGCCCAAACATCGTCAACGCCACAACTCCAGCAGAAAAGACCCCCGACCATTGAGTTGCGGCGCCAGCCTGATGATTAATGTAAGACCGCGTCAGCGAACCAGAACCGGGAAAGCACTGAAAGAAGCTGCCAGTCAGATTTGCCAATCCCTCACTTAGACACTGTTGGTTTATATCCAGCCGGTCACGCGTCTTCGCGGCGATTGCTTTGGCCATCGCAATCGCTTCCAGTAACCCCAGCAATGCGATCGCT
>JANNPR010000284.1:0-2844 GCA_031400345.1 Planctomycetota bacterium
CTTGGATTTAGGCCGACGATGATGGATGGGTTTTTAGGGTGGGCTGCTGTTCTTATTTGCGTGTGCGGGGCCTCAACCTTTTTGGCCGACCATGCCGGTAATCGATTTCGTTTTCTAACCGAAAAAGGGGTCTCGCCAACCAGTGTCTGGTTAAGCCGCCAGCTTGTTTGGCTGTTTCTCGCGCTTCCCATTGGGGTAGCCGCCATAACATTAGCGGCGACGAGTCATGACGCGGCCAATGTCCGATCGCAGGAACGTTTGGACTTGCTTACTCGCCAAGGGAACTGGAGTTGGTGGGCGGTATTGTTGATCACGAGCTTTACCGTTGGCGAATTCTGTTCGCCGCTACTTCGGAATGGAATTATTGCCTGGTCGGCATCGATTGCCGGCGTTTGTTTATTTTCTTTTTGGTGGATGTTGATGTTTGTGTTGGGCGTCCCCATTTGGTCTGTCGCCGTAGTACCCGCGATCCTTCTACTCGGGTCTTGGCGAAACGCATCGTACATGTTGGTCGACAACCCAGGTTGGCGATCGCAATTAGGATCGCTCCTTTGGACGATTATCCCCGGCGCGATTCTGGTTTCCTCAATTATTGGCTATCGAAGCTGGCAGATACCTGACATCGATCCAGGATTTCGTGTTGAGGACTCCCGGCGTCCGTTGACAGATGCCGAACAACAATTGCAGACAGAGTTTTTCGCGAAGGTAGCTCATCTGCGATTTCGTGTTGCCCCCGGGGAAGAAAATCCTGGGAGCTTATCTCCTGAGGAATTGAAGTGGCTCGGCGAAAATCAGGAATTGTTGAAACTTGCGGAGAAAATGGGTAAACAGCGAACCACGTTAGTTTTTGATCCAAGTAGGGCGAAAACGTTTGTCGAGAGTGCCCGGTTGTTGCCGAATGTGTTAGGGTTTGACGCGCGGAGGCTGTTGGGTGAAGGCAAAATTCAGGAGTCATTCGAACGAACCGTCGAATCGTTGGCTGTTTGCCGACTGGTGACTTTTGGACATTACATGGAACCCGCGATCTTGACCTGGCTGCCAACCTGGGCGGCCGCGCCAAACCAAACGCCGGACATAATCACCGACGCCCGCAAGAGACTGTCAGAGTTCTTCACAGATGCGGCAGCGTCGAGCGACGACATTCGTTGGCAACATGTCTGGATGGAATATGCACTCGCACAAAAAGACCCCTACGGCGGAGCCTCGACGACGGATCAGCAAATGTTTCAAAAGATTTGGCAGTTACTAAGTTGGGAGCGCACCAGGTCCCGTCGCTTGCTGAACCAAATGTCGCATGGATTGCTGGCAAATCTCGATCACGTCGAGGCATCTTTGCGCCGCGGCGTTCCGTTTCATGAGCTGGCGTTGATAGACAATCCACGTATCGGCGAATGGCAACGATCGACGATCCCGTGGTTTCAGGATCAATATCACCAGGAACTCGCATCGCAGTCGCATTCGCGGTATACGATGGAAGCAACTCGCCGAGTCACCGACCTGCACCTGGCCCTCCAGACTTGGAAATTGACGCATCATGGCTTACCGCGAACTTTGGAAGAAATGGTGGGAACTTGTCTCGATAAAATTCCGCTCGATCCATACTCCAATCAGCCGATCGCATATTTTCCAGATGGCTGGCCTGAGCAACTAGTGCACAAGCATGTTGCGATCCCGTTAGGCTCAGGTCCAATCATTCCGGCATCAACACCATTTGTGTGGATCGCTGGACCGAACACAATTAACACATCGTCACGGCCGATGCAGTTGCCGCTCAAGTACGACGGCGGGCGTATTCAAGTATTCCGCAGTGCGAGTAGTAAACAGGAGTGGCTCGAGTTCGGGATGATATTCCGGATACCTGAGAGGCTGTGAATTTCCCGTTGTAGTAGGCACACTCCGTGTGCCGTTTTACGGCACACGGAGGGGCTGTGAATTTTTTCGCCATCCGGCTTGCCCGGGTGGTTTAACGGCCTTTGCACTACTTCGTCATTGACTGCACCACTTCACTGCTCGTTGCTCGCATCTCAGGGACGTTCCACCCCGTTGTCGGCCTCGGAGTGTGCCTACTACAACGCATCATCTCCTTTTCTAAGCGTTCATTCCAGACTAAAGTACGAACCTCCGACTTTGTACCTCAACAGACCCGGAGGGTTCTCGCATGCGTCCTATTTCTTTTGTCATCGCCATCAATCTGGCTGCGTGGAGCTTTGCCTGCGCATGGGCGCAGTCCCCCAAATCGGCACCGAACAAACCGTCGAATGGCGATCGCATGATTGCCGACTACTTCCGGCAGGAAACAGATCGATTGACGGAACGGTGCCTATCGGGCGTGACGACGATCGAGGAATGGAAATCAAGGCGGGGAGCGCTGCTTCGGGAGCTGCAGGAGATGTTGGGGCTGGACCCGTATCCTGAGCGGACCGACTTACAGCCTAAGATTACCGCCACAACAGAACATGATGATTTCGTGGTTGAACGACTGCACTTTCAATCGCGGCCGCAGCTGTATGTGACTGCCAATTTGTATCGGCCCAAACACGTCGACGGTCGACTACCCGCCGTTTTATATCTGTGTGGACATGGTCAGGTAAAAAAGAACGACATCAGCTATGGCAACAAAGCACACTATCAACATCACGGCGCTTGGTTTGCCAGAAATGGATATGTCTGCCTCGTTCTAGACAGTTTGCAACTTGGCGAAATCGAGGGCATTCATCACGGCACGCATCGCTATTCCATGTTCTGGTGGCTGGACCGTGGTTATACCCCGGCTGGCGTCGAGGCCTGGAACTGCATCCGCGCCTTGGATTACCTGGAATCACGACCGGATGTCGATTCAAATCG
>JANNPR010001242.1:0-2194 GCA_031400345.1 Planctomycetota bacterium
GAGACGAAGAACCTGGCCCGGTACGGTGCTCGCAAAGCCGATTGAAGATGTGTTGTTGGATGGAAAGGTCAACAAGACAGAATTGCGCAAGGTCGCGACTCTGTTGCGACGTGTGCAAAAGGAATGGGTAGCTCGCCGTGACGAGAAGGTGAAGCAAGCGGCGGCGGAAAAGGCGGCAGCCGCCGCGCAAGCGATGGACTTGTCACAACCGCTACTTCCATCCATCGCAATCACATTGCACGTTAAGTCCCATTCGGACGATTCACTCGTTTACACAGTGGATCTCGCTGGGCCTGCGTGCTCCTGCCAGGATTGGGTCGGCACCCGCAACAGTCTCCCGCGTGGAAATTTGACTCGATGCTGCAAGCACGTCCTGGATGCATATAGCCGGGTACGGCCGATGAATGGCTGGCCAAGCTGGCTCGACGCCTTCCTTGAAAACGGGTGGAAGCCGCACCCTGATAAGCAATGGTTCGTCGTTTCCATTGGCGCCGACTTCGCTCTTATCTCGTCAGGCGGCAATGAATGGGCAGACGCTTTCACGCCTGTCGGGCGCAAGCATCAACGCTTCGGTTTTAATATTCTCGATCGCCGATGGGCCTATGGACGCGAGCCCGAGGGAGCTAGGCAGATCGAACGTGTATTGCTCAAGCAGAGCGATGTGTCAAACGGCGGCTTCTTACGCAAACTTTTCGCGTGGTAAACGCACGAAAAGGAGCGTGAAATGAAGCCACTGGTAGGTTCGATGGCACTTCTGTTCGTGGCAGGTTGTGCTTTGCAGCCTGAGAGCACTGACAAGTCCGTGAGCACAGACATACTCGCAAGCACTGGCGTTGTGCGCTATGAGTGTTACACCTACGTCGGCAGCAATCACGTTCTTACGTTGCCGATTCCAGAAGCGGAACCAGCAACTCAACTCGTTCAAATTACATTCCATGGTGATCGCATCCCTGCACGTTATCAGCGCAAGGGACTAACGCAACTGTGGATGCTCGGAGACAGTCGGTATATTCAGGTCGACCCCGACTTCGTTGCGAGTTACATGGACTTCAAGGGTGCGGAAGAAGTTGAACGGCGCAAACCAGAAGCCGTGTTTCAATGTAAGAAACTTAAATAGTCGAAACTCTTTCGGGTGCACGGACGGACTATGTCGCAACAGCCAGCCGCGCAAATGACCCGCTGCGGATTAATCGAATTTTTCGGCGCCCACACCGCGCGAAGCTAGCAGCATCGCCATCGCGCCCGCCCTGGTTTCGAGCGTCGAGACGACTAATCGCGCCGCGCGTCGCTGCGCTCATGCGATGCGCAAGTTCGGTGAACTTGGTCGGACCAAGCTGAGCCCTTGTGGTCTCGCCAATATTTGATTGGACGGATCGGACCATTGCAACCAATTGATCTGTCGAAAATTCGGTTCCCACATCGAGGCCTTTTTGCCTTAGAAGCCCCATTTCAACTCCAGAATCGGTCATCTAAGCCGCGATAGATATTGTCGAATCCCAGAGCGCTATTTGGGAGGGTGAAAATAGGCCTCTAAGGTCCAATTCGGATCTATTTTGGGTCTGTTTACCCGATACATCAACGTCATGCCGAGGTCCGACCCGGAAGGCCGGGTGAAGGCTATAAGAATTGTCTGCCAGGTTCCATTTATTGGCCTTCAACCCCCAAAAGCGCGCCAATGTCTAATGAGGCAAGCCTCTCGACGAACGCATCAATATTCTCTGGTGGCATGAACTTAATATTGAGATTAGGAAGCTCTACCGAACCTGCCTTTATCGCCTTTGGATCTATTTTTTCAAGGATTTCGAGGATGCTCATAAACTCTCGGACACCGCTGCGAATTGGAGCAGACCACCCATACATCATCTGATGAATATCGGATAGCTGCTCTGGTGGTTCGATGCTGCGACATTCCAATTCAAAGTCGGTGGCTGCCTGATAGAGTGAGGATAGCTGATAAACCGAATCCTTCAGATCAAGAAGATTCTTCTCATCCTTAGTAACAGCAAGCACAGATGGAAGCTCTAACGTGCACTGGACTGCAACGGAACGCACGAGGCGTCGAAGAATCTTAGGCCGATCCTGCAACCAGTTCATGTACTGAGAAAGCTCCAGAGTGCGGGGCGCAATGTAGTGAGCGCCGTTCTCGATTCGATCAAGTGTGCGATCAAATGCACCTGTTCGCTCCAAGAGCATC
>JANNPR010001245.1:0-2449 GCA_031400345.1 Planctomycetota bacterium
CCGGTCTGAGCCGGTTGGCTGCCGTTTCCTTGATTTGGTCCGTTGGCTTGGGGCGCCGGCCGATTGGCTCGGAACCATGCGAACGCCACTAGACTGACGACGACAACAAAAATGGCAAGATAGAATGGGGCCTTAGGTTGACCAGACATCGAAAGTTCTCCCGTCAAAACGATCTTGTTGAAAATGTTAGCCCCGAAAGACGCTCTTTGGCCGGGCTTCCTGTAACGAATTAAGCGTTTGCATTACATTGAACGCCGTTAGTTCGCACAATAGTTGCGTAACTTTGGCGTGCTGCGCGTCATCTAGCTGCGACTCGACGGACTTCATGGCCGCAACCAGACGCTGTTCCTGATCTGCCAGCTCTTTGCTATCGACTTCTCCGT
The DNA here is from genome assembly GCA_031400345.1 of Planctomycetota bacterium. Classification (GTDB taxonomy): domain Bacteria; phylum Planctomycetota; class Planctomycetia; order Pirellulales; family Pirellulaceae; genus JANNPR01. Next base: position 384 of record JANNPR010001245.1, read on the forward strand.
CCGCCATCGCGGCCATGAACGTGCTCAGCTTCTGAGTGTATTCATCGATCATGGACGTTTGTGTTTTGTCGTCTAGCCAGCTCTGCCGGCCGGCGTTGGTTTTGCTCATCGCTGTCTCCGATTGTACGTACGTTGAAGGTGTAGCTCCGCTGGCACCTATCCGGCGGTATCTAGTAAAGCCCAATTGGCTTGACGTTGCTCTCTACTATTCATTTTCAGTTTTCAATCAGTTGCCTGATGGCCATCATCCGCTCCTGCAGTTTGCTGCGCGAATCGTGTTGACTGACTCGCTCGCGCCACACCGGCGGCAAGAAGTTACGTTCCGTGCATTCCAGCACAGCGGCCAGTTCCTGCATTTCCTTTTCCAGACCTTCGGACGACGGTATGAATTCGTTGATCGCAGCCTCGAGTTCCACACGGTCGACCGCGCCTTTCCCAGCCGCCAGGGCGCGGCGACGTGCCGCCAATAGAACGCTCTCCAAATCCGCGCCGCTAAACTGCCTGTCTGGTGACACGTCGGGGACGGCGTCTTCCGTAAGCACCACTTTGTTCTTTTTAGCCATCGTTCGAAACATGGTCGCGATTTCCTCGGTTGTGGAGGGCGCGAACAGAGGAATGTGGACCTCACAGCGGCCTTGTCGCTTCAAGTCAATCGGCAACAAATCAGGTCGGCAAGTGAGCAGCATCCAGATGATACGACCACGATAACGCGTATCGCCCATTTGCTGTGCAATCATCGAAAAGACTCGGCCAGAAGTACCCGAGTCGCCGTCCGCGCGGCGGTCGCCCAATGTTGCATCGGCCTCGTCAACGATCACCACGACCGGCCCCAACGACCGTAACACAGTGAGCACTTGTTCTAGATTGCCTTCCGTCTCCCCCACATACTTCGAGCGAAAATTTCGCAATTTCAGACAGGGAATGCCCATCGAACCGGCGTAACACTCCGCTAGAAAGGTCTTACCCGTTCCCACAGCGCCGCAAAACAAATAACCCATCGGCGCAGTTTCAAGTTTCCCTTCACTAATCCATTGAGCGTCTTGCTGCAACCGAGCTTTGGCTTCTGGCAGACCGACAACCAAGTCCAGCGAATGGGGCGGCTCAATGAACTCCACTAAACCCTGACACTGACGTTCGATCATGCTCTTTTTCAGCCGGCGAAATTGCTTGACGTCGAGCCCCTTTTTCCCACTCTGCGATAGTAGCACGTTCAGGTTTACCAAACTGAGCCCCGCCGAGTTCTGCGCAAGCCCTTCTACCGAAAGAGTTCCTAGCTCGTTCGACTTCTCAACGTTTTGCGCCGCACCATCTGTGGCCGCTGTGGCATGGATGTTTTTGGATACAAATTCAATGAATTGGCGTCGCTCGTCAACGGACGGAAGCGGGATTTCCAGCGACACCACGTGCGGATTGTTAATCAACCGCTCGCTGACCTCAGATAACTTTTCCGTAATCAGGCAGAAGGCAATATTAAGTCGTTTGATGTAGGGATTAGCTGCCCAACTAATGAAGCGCACCAGACGGCTTGCCTGGCCACGAGCCAATGTCGCCAAATCCCCCGCTGGCAAAAGGTACTGACCGTGTTCGAACAAGAAACCGATGCGTTTGCGGTTCGCAGCGTTATCTTCCAGTAGGTTGCGCTGGATCAGGGCTTCGAGCATCTCGAGCACCTTGTCCGGGTCCCGCGTCCACGTGTTCGCAGCACCCAAAATTCCACTAACGTGCTGAATCATCGACTGGAGCCGCTTGGAATCGTTCCCTGCGAGTGCCCGCAATCCTCGACCGAGGTCATATCCCAGCACAATGTCCCAGGTACCAAACAGTTGCGAGGCTAGAAAGTCGGGCAAGTTCGTATAGGAATACTGCCCGGGCTCCCCCTGACAGGACACCAGATCGTGCACGTTGCCGTGAAGAACAAACGTATTGATTGTCCCCGAGAAATATAATTCACCCAGCTCACGAGCCCACGCCGGATGCCAATCGGGCAACCACGGCGCCGGTTTGGCGACCGAGAGTACGGTATCGACATTAATTGGGTTCGAGCTCATTCCAGGCAGCGTTCTTCC
>JANNPR010000341.1:0-8788 GCA_031400345.1 Planctomycetota bacterium
TCGGGCCAGCCTGGGTACTATCTTTCGGTTACCCGTTTGCGAGTCCACAGGTGCGCAGGCCCGCGAGTGGCTGCGCGCGCGAGGCACACGTATATATGTAGCGCGAGTGAACGGTTCGATTCCCTATACCGATGTGGATTACGCCGGTCCCATCGCCTTAGTACTCGGCAGTGAGGCCCAGGGTTTGTCGTCGGTATGGAGCGGGGCGGACGTCACGGCAATTTCTATCCCCATGCTGGGCTCAGCGGATAGCCTAAATGTCTCCGCCGCCGCTGCGATCCTGTTCTACGAAGCTCAACGGCAAAGGAAAACCCATGCGTAGCCCGCTGCATAAGCAAGAGAGGGTACGTGGCACCCTGCGGGAGGCACGTAATGCTCGAAGCGATAGTCATCATCGAGGTTTGACCTCTGCTAAATCCACATGATGGTTGGGTGAACTCAGCATTCCGCGCACGATGAGCATGAAAAAACCCACCAGCGCGGACTCGAAAAACAACATCCCGGTTAAACAGGCGATGAAATGGTCTCGCAACAACACGAGGGTGGGAGGTTCAGCACTCTTCGAGACTCGGCGTGCAACTGGCCCTTCCGCTTTCTTTGCAGCCGTCCGCCAGTCCTCCCATGCATCTATTTCTGGCTGCTGGCTAAATCGATCGATCAACTCACGGCGCGCGCGAGTCATTCCAAACACGGTCCCCCCTAGAACTGTCGCCAGAATGATTAGCCAGAAAATTCGAGAGCGCAATAGGTGAGTCACGACAGTAATGTAGTCCGGTTATACAAGCCTGAATCGCAAGCTGGATGTTGCGTCTTTTGATTTCACCATTCTTGGCAAAGCTAATTTGGCATTAAATCGAGGCAGACTGCACTCATCGTCTGTATGCCCGTGGCCAATGCTTCGTCCACGTCGGGATAGAAAATTGGCGAATGAAGCGACGGTGGCTCTTGCCCAAGTTCCTTGGCGCGGGCCAAACGGCGGGCGTCTACCGATCCAAGTCGATACATCAAGATCGGCACGCCAACGCGCCCATACTGGCTGAAGTCTTCGCCGCCCATCGACGGTTCGGACGATTCCACATTCGCTTCGCCGGCCACTCGCTGTAATATGGGAAGGACACGTTCTGTGAGCTTGGTATCGTTAAACAACGCTGGGGTCCCTTCGGCGAATCGAATCACTGGCTCCGGCGCGTCGGAAGCTATCGCCATCGCTTTGGCCTTACGCTCTATGGCCTTAAGTAGGTGACTCCGGACGTCGTCGGAAAAGCTTCTCACGGTCAGCTGTAAGTGACATTCACTCCCGATAATGTTGTGCTTGGTGCCACCATGAATCGAGCCCACGGTAATGACCGCTGGATTGGTAGGCTTGATTTCTCGGCTGACAATCGTTTGTAGCGCCAGTATCAACTGAGCCGCCTGTACGATTGGGTCGCTAGTGGTATGGGGATAGGCGCCGTGCCCGCCTCTGCCTTTGACAATAATGTCGATGCTATCGGTATTCGCCAACGTGTATCCCGCTCGATAGCCAACCTTCCCAGCCGCCAGCGTGGAGTCCACATGCAACGCGATCGCGTAAGTAGGCTTGGGAAATCGCTCAAATAAGCCATCGTCTAACATGGCTTTCGCACCCGCGCCGATTTCTTCGGCGGGTTGGCCGATCACCATCAACGTACCTTTCCAAAGCGATTTGTTGGCACCCATATAGCGCGCCACTCCGATCGCATTGGTCATGTGGACGTCGTGGCCGCAAGCGTGCATCACGCCAACCTCGACTCCCGCCTGATCCTTGACTTTCACCTGGGACGCGAACGATAGCCCGGTCTGCTCCGTCACGGGCAAGGCATCCAAATCGGTGCGGACCATTATTACGGGGCCTTCGCCATTGCGGATAATGCCGACTACACCGTGCCGACCAATCTCAACCGTTACGGCCGCTCCGGCCTGTTTTAATTCATGGGCAAATCGTGCCGCGGTCTCTTTTTCTTGCAAGGATAGTTCCGGGTGCGAATGAAAATGCCGATATAGCGTAATCAGCGATTCCAGATTCGTTTTAACCCAACCCTTCTCTTGTGCATCGTGGTTTTCGGCCGGCGACTTAATTGTCCAGCCTGTCGCTATGCTGACGAAAACTAAGATCGGTGCCCAAAAGCGCACCGGACTAAGGTGGAATCGATCGAGTCCAGTCATATGCATCTCCGAAAAGTTCCGCTGATTCGAATCAAGGCAAGCCGATTTTAGTTGGGCAACAACACTTTGACACTGACCTGTTGACGCAATTGCCGGTCCCTGCCAGCACTTGCCTGGCGGGAACACAAGGGCTTCGTCCACCTATGATATTGAAATCCATCACGGCGAAAGGAAACCAAGTCGCTGAGCTTGGACGAGTGAATGTCCTCGTAGGTCCAAATAATTCTGGAAAATCCGAATGTTTGCGAGACATCCACCGACTGATGAGCGATCGCGAGCCAGATGATACGGACCGCGACGTTAGTACTCGACGAGCAACTGTCGTGCTTTCCGAGATCCGCTATGTTTCTTCGCGTTCGCCCGAACAAATGTTGCAGGGCTTGCAGGTGTTGACGGGTGAGTCCGATGGCGCGACCACGGTTCAGGGGCTCAATTCCAATTTACAGGCGGCGTTTAGGACGATAGTTCGCAAAGATGCTTGGCGAGTGCTGGCGCGGCCCGATCTGACGTCGGAAGCAATTCGACAAGGGGACCTAATTCATTTGATGCCACTTCGAGTGGCCTTTGGCCCGTTGGCCACACGGTTACAAGCGGGGAACTCCAGTCCCGCAAGTAGCCCGATTGCGGCGCCAGCAAATCTGTTGCAGCTATTGCACTTGGCACCACCAGCGATCCACGAAGCGTTGTGTTCGACTTGTCACGAAACTTTTGGTGTGGATGTTCGATTGGACGCGTCCGAACGAATTCAATTGACGCTGCGCGTGGGAGACAGCATACCGGCGGAGCCTCACAATCCGTTGGAAGCGGTGGCCATGTACGCTCGTTTCCGCAGACTTGAAGAGGAAGGGGATGGCTTGCGGAACTTCGTGGGAACATTACTGAGCATCTTGCTATTACCTGGACGCGTGGTTCTCCTGGATCAGCCGGAAGCGTACTTACACCCCACTCAGTGCACGGGATTAGGAACCTGGATCGGCAGTCACTCGGCAACCCTCCAAAATCAACTCATCATTGCCACACACAGCACCGCATTCTTAGAGGGTTTGACGTCTGTGGATGGCGACGTTGGAGTTATACGGTTCACTCGGCAGGATGGCGAAACCAGATTGGTATCCTTACCGCAGCCGGTGCTCAAAGCGCTGGCTCGGGCGCCTCAGCTCTCGGGTCAGCACGCCATGGAGAGTGTGTTCCGTGAAGGAGTCGTAATCACTTCAACGGATACGGATCGTGTTGTTTTTGCGGCCGTGGCCTCTGGGCCATTGGGTGATACCCGGACTTCATTTTTGCAATGTCGCGGGCGAGCGAACGTCAGTGAATTGATCAAACTATTCAGGAACGCAAATTTGCCAGTGTGTGCCGCATTGGACATGCGAGTTTTCGATTCGGCAACCGACTTTGCCGAGCTGGTCGAGGTCGTAACTGGGGCACCCCCATCGCGCGGCTGGATGCGCATTCGCCAGAAATTGGCTGATGTCGTTGAAGGCCGACTCGACGAAAGGAAAATGGCACAGTCCACACGAGCGATTGAAATCTTTCTCGACCAATTGAAAAGCGGATCCCCCGAATCTGCCCAGTTTGAGCGCACCAACAAGGCAATGCTTACCGAGCATTGGGTGAAGTTCAATCAAGAAGGGCCCGCAGCGCTTCCTAAAGAGATGCGGCTTTGGGTTCAAGAACTAATTGACGAGTTAAAACGGTGTGGCGTATTTGTTTGCTCAAAAGGCAACACCGAAAATTGGTTCGATCTCGACGCCGCTCGGGAACATAGCGAGGACTGGTTTATCGCAGCCATGTTGCAGCTAACTCAGGGACACTGTCCCATAGAACTTAAAGTGTTTGTTTCCGAGATGTTGTACTTCGTTCAATCATCCGGTGTGCTTTCGAGACCCGCACGACTGCGCAACCAAGCATGACGCACATCCGCCGGAACCGCAGCCGTTGCCTTCGGCATCCTCGGTTCCGCAACCAGGGCCGCAGCCTTCTAGCAAAGTTGTCGTAAACTTGCGGAACTGAACCACCGCCTCGTACGCTTCGGCCAATTTGCCAGTAAGGGTTTCCAGCTCGTCGGGAACATTGCCTAGAAAATAGAAGAACAAAGATTGGCCGTCGAACAAGTGCTCCACTTCCATGAGTTGCGTACCGCTGGAGTGTTCGCTCAGCATCGCCTCGCATGCTTGAAACGCGCTCTGGCGATTTTTTTCCAGACGCGACAGTAGCAAGTCATCTTGAACGGTAATGGCTCGCAAGACTTGACCATCGGCATCGGCGTCAGGTGGTTCCACAGTGGACAATATTTCCCCGACCTCGAGACCGCGTACCGTGCGGCAAACCACTCGCGATGCGCGCGGGTACCGGGTCCCATCGACCGAAGTGAAGCGGCCGACATGTCCCAAAGTCCCAAAGCGCACAAAATGTTGCAAATACATGTCGGAAGCTATTAGACCCTTAAATCGCAAGAACCTCAAACTTACCGTCTGCCTAAATACGTCAAACGACGGCGAGGGAAGGGCTGATTTAGGTAATCAAAGGGCTAAGAGCGAGCCCAATCCTGCGTGAAAGTGTCTTGCATGGGCGGTTTACTCAGTCGCGAGATTGCAGGCAAATGGTCGTGCCGGAACCGTCGGGTTAAACCAAAATTTTCTGGAAAATCCCCTGGGAAGCATCGTATGGGCCGCTTGATCTTTCCCCGGACTCCCTATCTTCCTTAGAATTCGGATCGCTAAACGGTTTGCTCGACGTCGCTTATTCATAAAAGGTACAATCGCATAGAGTTGCATTTGCAGTGCTGACGCATCACGGTGGTATCATTTGGGTATGCCTAATCACGATTCGACGACAAGTATTGCGAACGAAGTTCGCGCCTTACTATCGGGGCTGCGATGGCGTATTCGTACTTACGTTTGGCTTGACGGGCTTTGCATAGCAGCAATTTGGCTGGCCGGGACATTTTGGGCAGGTCTGGCCGTCGATTATCTACCCGTACTCTTAGGCGCCAACGAGATGCCTCGATTGGCACGAGTCGTTCTGCTAGGCGTCATCGCTGCAGTCTTAGGTCTTATCCTTTATCGTTGGGTCCTGCGGCGAGCATTTGTACGCCTGGGCGATCGCAGCATGGCTGTATTGATCGAACGACAGTTTAAGCAATTTAGCGATAGCCTGGTAACTAGTGTGGAGATGGGGGCGTCCCCGGCTTCCAATGACATTAGCTCAGATATGTTGGCGCGCACGCTGAAGACAGCCCGCCAACAGGCAGGAAATGTCCGGCTGGCCAACGTGTTCAATTTTCGGCCATTGATATGGAGGAGTCTGCTGGCGACAGCCCTGGTCGTTCCGGTGGGGCTGTTCTACGCAACCAACGTTTCGGCGTGGGAATTGTTCGTCGGTCGCATTTATCTGTTGAGAGATGATCCTTGGCCACGTAGCTCCCATATTGAAATTGTCGGGTTTGAGCCGCAATCTACGTCTGGCATTCCAGCCACAAACGAAAACGCGATCCGCCCATTCCGCGATCGGGTCATTCGTGCTGCGCGAGGATCCAACATAAAGTTGGTGGTACGAGCCGACGCGCTGGCAAAAGTCGTTCCCGAGATCTGCACCGTTTACTATCGGATTGCGGACGGAAACCGCGGTTGGATCCACATGAATCGTATTGGTCGCCCACGGGATGATTTCCAGCTTTATGAGTACAGCGGCACGCCCTTTAGCGGAATTCTGGATGATATCGAATTCGATGTAGTTGGATACGACCATCGTTTACAAGATTATCGCGTCATTACAGTGGACAGTCCAGAAGTCGTTGCCGCTCAGCTGGAATGCGAATTTCCCGAGTACATGGTGGATGAAAAGCATTCGTTATGGCTACCTCGAACGATCGATATTACACCGGGCTTGCAGCTTCCACGAGGGACCAAAGTTGTTCTGAAAGGAACCGCCAACAAGCCCCTCCAGCGCGTCTTAATGCGATATCCGGACAGTGGAAAGACGGAAATCATCGAAGTCGCAGCGACATCTGGCGAGTCGCGCAATTTCCAACATCCGCTGGGGGTCGTGAATCAAAGTTTCCAGTTGGAACTGAATTTACACGACGTTGATGATGTAGTTGCTGAACGACCGCATCGAATCCACATATCTTCCGTGGAGGACCAACCGCCGTTGGTGAACGTTCGCTTAAGTGGGATCGGTTCTGTCGTTACACCCGACGTTCTCTTACCCGTTCGTGGCACCGTACAAGATGATTATGGCATCGCCAAATCCTGGCTGGAAATGACCATCAACAAACAGCCGCCCAACTCAATAGAATTTGGTCTGCTAGCGGGAGGTAAGGTGGAGATTTCCGCCGATTTCCGTGAATTTCGCAATTCAGATTCTTCGTCGTTGAGCAATCAGCCGGCCGGTGACCAAACCGTTTTTCTTAAACCCACCGATAAACTGGTCATTCAGGTCAAAGCACAAGATCGGTTCGATTTGGCGGACAAACCTAATGAGGGTGGAGGAGACCGATTCGAATTAGACGTGGTTACCGCGGACCAATTATTGTCGGTTTTGGAAGGACGCGAGCTGGCTTTGCGACGTCGCCTGGAACAAATCATTGAGGAAATGACCGAAACTCGTGACTCGTTGGTGCGTACCAAGTCTGCAAACGACGCCGCTGTAACGGTCGAGATGCCTGAGGATTCAAAAAACAGCGGAAATGACCCCGCGAAGTCGGATGCAGCGACTACCGAGGCTTTGGATAGTCGAGCACGCTCGCTTCGCCTATTACGTGCCCAACGAGCCTTACTCCAATGCCAAAAGTCGGCTCAAGAAACGCTCGGCGTTGCCGCCGCCATACGCGATATTCGTGATGAACTCACCAATAACCGCGTCGACACTGAAGACCGAAAGCAGCGGCTCACGGAGCAGATTGCCGATCCATTGCAACGGATTGGTGAATCCTTGTTTACGGATTTGGAAAAACAACTAACGGAACTTTCCGCAACGTTGGAACGCCTACGTAAAAACAAAACGGAAGCCAGCGAAGCCGATGCCGGTGTTGATCAAACGGTCGCCCAAACGAACGAAGTACTTCGAGAATTGCAGAATGTACTCAGCAGTATGCTCGACCTTGAGACCTATAATGAGTTGCTGGACATCGTGCGATCGTTGATCGAAGAACAAGACAAGCTAACAACGGAAACAAAGAAACAGCAAAAGAAGCAGGCACTGGATTTGCTCAAATGATGTTACGTACCATTTTTGCTAGACGAGCCCAGTACCACTGTGCAGGTCAGGCGAAAGCGAAAGCGAAGGCATTACCGCGATCGCCTTCGCTTGGGATTCCGACTTGCAATAATCCGGGCAAGTCAGGTTGGGTAGAGCATTTAGTTTAGTCGAACAGCGAGATGACACATGAATAGAACGTCGTCTGGAAACTTGGCAATAATCGCCTTTGTTCTGAGCATGACGCTCGCCTCACCTTTAAAATCTCAAGATAAAAGCACTCAGAATGAACTTCCGGCCGCCGCGGTCGATGCTGAAGCCGATGAACTTGTACTGGCTCAAGGGCGGGTGGCCGACAAATACTCCAAGTTGGAAGCCCTGCTAATTCGCATGGCTGAACTTGAGGGCAGCGCCAACCCGCAGCGTTCGGCTTTGTTAATCAAGGCCGCGAAGCAATCCAAGGAACGGTTGACTCGCAACCAGCTGAACACAATTGTCAAGCTGCTCGGTGAACAACAGCTCAAACGGGCGGCTGACGGTCAGCAGTCGGTACAGGGCGATCTGAAGGCCTTGCTGGACCTACTGCTTAGCGAAAATCGATCCGACCGTCTCAAAAACGAGCAGGCCCGTATTCGCGAGTACATCAAGGAAGTAGAGCGTTTAATTCGCATGCAGCGTGGTTTACAAGGGCGTACAGAAGGCAGTAGCTCGACCGAGGAGTTGGCGAAAGAACAAAGCAGCTTGGCCGATCGCACTGAGGGCTTGGCCAAAGAAATGCAAGAGAACGAAGAGCCCGCTGAACGCACCGATTCCGAGCAGAATCAGGATGGGAATAAACCAGCAGAGCCCGAGTCCCCGGACGCTGATGCCCAAAAGCCGGGAACGGGCGATCCGCAAAACGGCAAAGGCGAAAAATCTAAGTCGAACGAGGGTGAACAACCCAAAAGCGATTCCCCACAGAAACCAGGAGCCGCCGATAAAGAATCGGATCAAGAGAAACCCAACCTGGAAAAACCGGACCAAAAAAAACCTGACGGGAATCAAGAATCCGAAACAGATCCCAAGCCCTCATCGCCCACAGACAAGCAACCTGGAGACAAGTCCCCAGAAGATAATTCGGGTTCCAAGTCGGAATCCAAACAGCCATCTAACAGCCAGTCGCCGATGCCGGCTCCAGGTGGCCAATCAGAGCCATCACAGGAGAACCCAGAGAATCAGAAGGAACAGCGATCGGAAGAGTTTCCAGCTAAGAAGCGACTAGCCGCGGCCGAGGATCGCATGCGAGCGGCACAAAAGAAACTCACCGAGTCTAAACGCAAGCAGGCTGCGGAAGACCAAGAAAAGGCCAAGGAAGAACTGGCCAAGGCGAAAGCTGAACTGGAAGAGATCTTGCGGCAAATGCGGG
>JANNPR010000357.1:0-2253 GCA_031400345.1 Planctomycetota bacterium
TGTGAATATCGCTGGCTCGAAGCTGCTTGTGGACACGATCTGCGGCCGGATGCCGAAAAGCTAGAATACCGGCACGGTCACCATCGAGTGGCGTGAGAAGTTCGACTGGTAGACTTGCGAAACCGTCTAAACATTGCGTTACTAATGGACGTGCAACGTGATCAATCTGGTCGACGCCGACGCGGAGAATGTAGTCCAGCGCCGCTCGGATAGCATACACGGCGGGATAATTCGGCATGCCAACGGTGAACCCGGCGGCGCCAGTATGGCTTGTCGCCCGATCGAACCGATTCGCGCCGAATGGGTCTTGCAGATTGAACCAGCCTCCGGCCGGCACGTTCCAGCGATCGGCGCTGGCCGACGGTATTCCTACAAGCCCACCACCGTGGCTGGCCAGAATCCATTTGTGGGTACTGCTCACGATCAGGTCGACGCCCGTCAATGATAGTGGAATACGACCCAATGCCTGAGTCACGTCGACCGCTAAGAGTGCTGGTGAATGACGTCGAATCGCTTCGATCACACTGGGTAGAGGCAACAGGAATCCATTAAAGAAACTCACCAGCGAAGTCGTGACCAATCGCGTTTTCGGGCCAATCAATGGAATCAAGTCCTCTGTTCGTAACGAGCCTTGTCTGGCGCGCCATAGCTTGACACTGGCCGGGCAACTCGGTTGCAACCAGGGAGTTGCACCGGCAGGAAAGTCGAGATCGTTAATAACGACTTCGTCTCCTTCTCGAAGATGCAATGCTAAGGCTGCCAGGTTAAACGCTTCAGATGAACATGAGCAGATACTGACTTCCGTGGCGGAAAGACCATACAGTTCGGCGACCCCCTGTTTGGCCGCTTCCCATTGCACGGCATGCCGCTCTCGTCCGTCCATGCCCAACTGTTTGTCGGTGAAATACTGAATGAGCGCATCCCGCACCACCAGCGGCGGAATTCCTTCTGCCGCGGAATTCAGGTAGGTCATGTGCCGCAAAGCCGGAAAGTCCGCATCGCGGGAGGCTTCGGTCAACATTTTGACGGTGTCCTGTATTTCAAATGCAATGTTATTTCAGCATTCGGTCGGCAATTTGAGTGGTATTTTGATCGTCATTGTCCCAGGCATCCCGGCCGCACTGATCGATACGGCGATGAGCAGTTCGCAGGTAGTATCGACCTGTTTCCAGTTGCCACCGCACGATCGCCTCATCGTGATCGTGCAGCAACAAATCGTCGAGTCGCCGCAAGACGCAGGCGCTGACGTAGAGTTCGATGGCGGCATCGGCAATTCGGCCGAGTTGGTACTGGCGGTCCAGAATCTCACGCTGATACTTCACCAGCAATCGTGTAACACGCCAACCAAATCGTCGGATGTCGCTGGCAAGTCTCTGTGCATCAGGCTCGAGTTCCGATGAATTCACCGCGACACTGGGCGCAACGAAAGCCGCGCCCAGCTTGCGTCCTGTGAACCGAAACAAACGGCGTACTCTCCCCCATGGCGATTTCAGCGCCATTACGACGTTTTCCAATTCCATGCCGACGTCACGCAGACCCACTAGTGCAATAAATGCTCGCAGGACGTCGTTCGCTCCTTCGCCGATCATGTTGATGCGCGCATCTCGCAGCATTCGCTCGAAAGGTTCATCCGTAAAGTAAGCCTTTCCGCCGTGTATCTGAAACGTGTCGTTGATAATTCTCCAGAGAACTTCGGTCGAAAAGACCTTTAACATCGCCGTTTCTAACATGAAGTCGGAATCACTGCGGTCGATGAGCCCGGCGGTTGCATAGGTACAGGCCTCCATGGCGAACGTGCCGGCTTGCATGTACGCCAACTTCTCTTTAACCAGTTCGAACGAGCCCAGGGGCTGTTGAAATTGCACGCGCGAGTTCGCATGTTGCACGGCTCGCTGAATACAGTATTTGGCCGCTCCGGTGCAACTTGCCCCAAATGTCGTGCGGCCAAAATCAAGGACCGTAAGAGCAACCTTAAGACCTTTCCCCAACGGACCGAGAATGTTTTCTTTGGGAACAAACATATTGTCAAATGCCAAACGGCTGGTGGCGGTGCCGCGAACGCCGCATTTCTCCATCCGCTTTTCCAGCACCTGAAAGCCGTTCATATCGGGCGTGACAATGAACGCCGTAATTTTGCCGTCGGCGGCATCTGCAGCGGGAGTTCGCGCCATGACCGTTAGGACGTTGGCAATTCCCCCATTGGTGATCCATCGCTTCTCGCCGTTTAGTAGATATCCTCGCCCATCTTCGGTG
>JANNPR010000391.1:0-3008 GCA_031400345.1 Planctomycetota bacterium
AGCTCGACCGCGCGTTTCGCATGATGGATCGCAAGTTTACGCAACGGATCATGCAGAGCTGTTTCGGAGGGAGGCAGCAGGCGGACGACCCCCGTGTGAGCTACTGCGCTGTGAGGCCGCAAGGCAACTGCCGCCATGGCATACCGGAGCGACTCTTCCCGCCTCGGAGGATTCTGCTGCGCTAAACATTGGGCCAAAGCGAAGTTGGTCCAATAATCCCCTGGCTGTTGCTGTTGCAACCGCAGCAAAAGTGCGGATGCCGTGCCTCGAGGATCAAAAGGTTTCGTCTCATCGTAGGTGACCGACAATCGGAACTTTCCAAGCCCTTGGGACGCCGCGTAATACATACTAAGGCGAAGCGACTTTTCGCCACGCCCTAAGTTCATATCTTCCAACCAGAAGACAGCAATTTGCAACTTCTTGCGGATTAAAGGCAACCACTCGCTAGAAGGGTCTTTGTCGAGTAGAGCAGCAATGGGACGATCTGCAGAACCATAGGTATAAGTCTCGATATCCGTTATCGCCGTCGTAATCCTAGGCGTATGTTCCAGATCGAGAGAATCATTTCGCAGAATATCGACCTCAAAACCTGAGAACAATACAATACCGCTTAACGATGTCGACGCCAGACCTGCGGGATGTCGTTCGTCGGGGATTGTTTCTAGTCGGATGGCCTTAAGCGGGCGATCCTCGATGGGAGCGAGAATGGTGTACGTATCCGGTTGCCTGGACTCGACGGTGCCGGTGCTGTTGACAAATATTGCACCGTCGCTCTCCTGTTGAAAAACGAACCCGAGTCGGGACTCCATCTTCGTAGGCTTTAAAACGTTCCACGTGACGCGCTTGTTCCAGTCCGTAACCACGGCGGCGTTCTTCACTTGTCGCAACGCTTCCGCAAGCCGGATCTGAACGGCTTTTGGCTGCTGCTCGATTTGTTTGCTGGCAGCTTGGTCGATCAAAGCTGGAAGATCACCCTGGGCGATTTTTGCCAGCAGAACTCGCCGCCATGGATCGTCATCGGACTGAGAAATGATTGAGCCGATCCACTTCGAAGCCGGATTTTCAGGTGCGTCGAAAGTTGTCGCAAGTCGAAAACGGCGCAAGGCGCCAACCTGGCTTGTTTTACTTCCCGTATCAATCCGGACTCGCAGTTCCATTGTCTTGTTTTCAATCGCGAAGGGTGAAAGTTCAAAAATTACCGCGGCCGATTGTGCCGTTTCTACCCAGATCGAATCGTGATCCCCGTCCCAAGCATTGGAGAACTGATATTTCGAGGAGATCGCCCTGCTTCCGCTCGTGCGGTCGACGATTGCTTGACGGATTGTTAGCGGCCGTTCGTACTCACCGCCCGTGAAATGGCGAATCGTCGCTTCGAATTCGCGCAGCACGAGAACGCCATCAAGAGAACGCCCGGCTCCTCCATGGAGACGATCGTCAGCGATCATTTCCAACCGTATTGCTGTAACGGGACGGTCTTTCATAGGAATCGAGATCGTGTACATGTCCACGCCGGGATATTCGCCATGCTTGGGAGTCGAGATCGCGATACTATCAACGGTGGGCGACATGCCGGGATACTCGCCATTCACGACGATCGAACCGTCTTCCTCCAGGGTAAACGTGGATCCAAGCTTCGAATGGATTTCGTTGCTGTTGGGCCGAATCAGTTGCCAGGTGGCTTGCTGCCAACTCGAAAACGTGGTCGTGCCGACGGATTCTTGCCAGCGATGGAGTGAGACCAGGATCGGAGCGCGCAATTCTTCCGGGAGTAATTTGATTCGCCGGACGGCTTCGTTTTCGGCCGTCCTAATGGGTTCGATTCCCCATTCCGCAAAGGCCTGCTGGTACAGAGCGGCAGCCTCCGGAATCACCGGCATGCGGAGGTCAGTTGCGGATGTTGCTACAGGGATGATGTCGTCAGGTGTGGGCGGGGACAGCTCGGAGGCTGAACTGGTTTCAGATAACTGTTGGTGTTCGAGTTTCTCCATCTCCCAGGCCCAGGCATTTTCGAGTCCCAATATCAACCGCTGGTCACGAAGCTGGCTGTCGATTGCGGCTAGTAGGTTCGCGACATCGGCCTTCAGTTCTTCATCGACCTCGCCATTGGCCAGCAATGCCGCGGCCCGTTTGGCAGCTTCGTGCGCGCTCGTCAGTGTTTTGAAATCAACTTGGCTTTCCGCGGAAGGGTCGCCCCGTAACGCTCGGGCCGTCGATAGTTCCTCGTTGATTTGGCTGGCAAGTTTTGTTTTCTGCGCCGTTTCGACTGTCAACCGCTGCATCTCGGCTCGCGCAACGTCCGCGTTTTTCCTTTGCACCCAGGCGAAGCCTCCAGCGGCGACGCCAATGGTGACCAACATCGAAGCGGCCAAGGCCGTCGTCGCCAGACGCCGGCGACGTTCTTCGACAATCCGCCCCTGCGCTTCCTGACGAGCGACCACTTCCTGTGCGGCAGTTTTCAATGCTTCTTCGGCGCGCGCCGTTTCGGTGGCACGATCGACCTCCGCCTGTCGCAAGCGGTTCTCGACCGATTCCAAATAGCCGGAGATGCGGGCCGAAAGTACTCCGGCATCACGTAAGCGGTCCGCGGGTTCCAATTCGAGCGCGTCGCGCACAATCTGAAGCAGCTCCGCATCCACCTCGCAGGCTGCAAGCCGCGCATAGCAATCCTCCAGTTTGCCGCGACTCGCGATGCGAAAGACCTGGTCCGCATTGTCGCCCACGTAGGGTGGTTTGCTCGTCAGAATCTCGCACAGTATCGCTCCCAGTCCGAACACGTCGGCCCGTTCGTCCAAACGGTCGACTTCGCCGAGCGCCTGTTCGGGAGCCATATAAGCTGGCGTCCCCATGACACTGCCCAACTGGGTCATGGAACCAATCGATCCGGGCGCGTCACTCCCAACGCTCCGTAACGTGCGAATGACGCTGACGGCCGCGTGCCTTTCCAGTGACTTCTGTTCATCGGCAATGCCGCCTGCGGCGAGCACTTTCGCTAAGCCCCAGTCCATAAC
>JANNPR010000403.1:0-13605 GCA_031400345.1 Planctomycetota bacterium
CTACGAACGCGCGTCCATCCGCAGCGAATTGGATGTGCCCGGGCATACGGGGCGCCAAAGGCAGATTGGATACGATCATTCCCGATTTAACGTCCCAGCTATGGCAGAACGTGCCAGGCCATGATTGGACGAGCGGCAATAGCCAAGGCTTTTCGGGCGGATTTGTTTTTCCCGACATGCTAACGACGCTCGTAATCCGTTTGGAGTCAGACGTGAATGCAAGCGCCGTCACAATTGGAATGTCGTTCACATCGGGCTTGATTCCCGCTCCCGCGAACTGTGAATCTAACGCCCCGTGTAATTTTCCAGAGGCGACATCAAACAACGCAATCACCGATCCTAACGCACTCGCGGCCAAGTATTTTCCGTCGGGGGAAAACTCCATGAACTGAATCCTCACCGGCTGGCCGCCAAATGTGCGAACCTGAGCACCTGTGTTGGCGTCGTAAAATGCAATCATGTATGGCACTTGCGAATTCTCCGCAGCAGCTACCGCGAGAAATTTCCCGTCCGGACTAAATTTTACAACGTGGGACCCCTTTTCGATCGCCCCCATGCGATTGCCTGTCTTCCAATCCCAAATCTGGAGCGGTACACCTGCATCCAACGCCGGAATTCCGTATTCAACCAGTCGTTCTACTTCTGTTACGGCCAGTCTGACTACGCCGAACTTGGAAGTGGATATTGTTAGCTGTTTCCGACTTTCCCGAGCCAAGATGTCGTAGGCCATTGCCACATAAGTAGATTCCGTTTTCGTGGCAATAAAAGCGACATACTTGCTATCGGGGCCAAATTCCACGTTCATTATAAATCCCACATCGCCTACATCGCCGTGTAGTGCCCACGAACGGGTGTCATAAATACGCATTTCGGACTTCTGAAGCAAAGGATCACCCATGGCCTTTCCGCTGGTACATACCGCCAGCCATCGGCCATTCGGTGAGAATGTTAAATGATGAATCGAACCCTCGAATTCGTTGAATTCTGCGACCTGGTGCCATTCACTTGCCGGTTCTTCTTCTGGAGCGATTGCACGCTGCGCATCTCCGGGGGACGGTCCACTTCCGCCAGACAACATTCCACCCATTCCCATTTCCCCCGGCATTCCAAGCATGCCCATGCCGGATCCCATTTCAGCAGAGGACATTCCTCCGGGTCCAGACATGGCCATGCCGCCCGATCCTCCCAAACCCGACATACTCGCTGCCGACCCGTCAGAGCCAAAGCCGCCTGGAGCGGCAGCGCCCGTGGAAGAACCCATGCCGGGATAACCGCCATCCGAGGCCATCCCTGTAGGCCCCCCTACCATCGACGCCAAACTCGAACCGCCGAAACCTGATCCCCCGCCCATCATCCCGCCGTTACCGGCAATCTGAGATTGTGTGATCCGCACGATCTCGTGGCCGCCACGAGTAATTTGTGCGAAATTGCGTTGAATCAGTACGTCGTTCCGGTTCCCTTTCAGTGTCAACTCGTAATTGCCGGAACGGAGTCGCACTGAGGAACCGGTGGCCAAGTCCAGGATCGCGACCTCCTGGCCATTCTGTGAAACCGAAACCTTCACGTCCGAGACGTTAGATTGAATTTCCAACCGCCCCGCGTCCGTGGCCACGTAGATCGTGCAGCCGAACAGAGTCATTGCGAGAATCGCCCCGGCTACACGCCAGCCGCGTGGAATTCGGTTCTTGTCAAACTTGCTCCTGACAGGTTTGCCCGTTAATAACTGCAGCGCTGCCAACGATGGATCATCATTTTTTGGAGGCGCATCGCTAACCAGATTGCTCAGCATGTCGGGAGGCGACGCAAGCTGCTCATCTTCTGCGGCGAGTCTCAATAGGTTGGCCTGCATGGTGAAAGGGGTTAGTGCGACTGCGACTTGAGCGGGAGTCGCAAAACGGTCCGCAGGATGTTTGGCCATCATTCGTTCGATGACCTGCGCAAGTTCGTCCGGAAGATCCGTTCGTCGTTCGCGGATGGGCTTGGGCCGCTCGTTCAAAACTCCCGCGAACTTGCGCCGCAGGGTTTGGTAATGCTGCCCAGAAAAGGGAGCCTGGTTACACAACAGTTTGTACAGCGTGGCACCGAGACCGTAGATGTCAGCTCGGATGTCCACTTCATGACTGTCATCTGCTTGCTCGGGTGCCATGTAATCCAAGGTCCCCATCAGTTGGCCCGTATTCGTCAATTCGTCGCAGTTTAGCTCGCCGCCTAATAGTGCCAGTCCCAGATCCAGAATCTTTACGCTGGCCGTCGATTGAAGTTTGTCGCCGGTTGGTTTTTGCGGTCGTGGGTCGCCATAGTCGTTTGGTGCCGCACGATTCCCATCGACGGCGAGCATTAAATTGCTCGGTTTAATGTCGCGATGAACGAGTCCATGCTCGTGGATATACTGGACGCCCATCGCCGCTTGGCGGACCAGTTCACAGGCGTCGGCAATTGGAAGTGGTCCGTTTCTGCGGGAAAGTTTGGAAAGATCGACTCCGTCTACAAACTCCATCACCAGGAAATGCTGGCCGTTGAACTCGCCCGCATCGCTGGCCCGCACGATGTGATGATGGTCCAACTTGCCGATGGCCCGCATCTCACGCTCGAAACGAGCTAGAGCTTGCCCGTCCCGCACCCGCTCTGAAGGAAGCAGTTTGATCGCAACGGTTCGACCGAGCTTTGTATGCCTGGCTTTGAAAACAGCTCCCATGCCTCCTTGGCCGAGCATTTCGAGCAACTCGTACTGACCAATCCTAGCCAAAGCCGTACAGGCGACGTTTTGCGAATCCAACTCAGACTGATTCGGTGAATCAGACGCGTGGGCTTCGCTATCAGTCAGGTTAGCACAGGCTTGCCGGAAGCCGGGCTCGTCGGTAAATGCCTCCGCCACAATCGTCGGCTGCCTAAGCTTGGCGATGAACGAATCATCGACCGTCTCCAAAGCCTGCGCGGTGTTTTCGCAAGTAGGGCAGTCGTCCAAATGGTCCGATAGTTTTTCGGCATCGGAAGGGGGCAAGGTTCCCAATAAGTACCTGGCGATTTCGTGACGGCTCGGACAAAGCGTTGCGCCCATGATAAATCTCCTCTACTAATAAGAACGCAATCGTGTCACGGCTTTATTGGAATTCCCGGTAGGAATGGATGACTTCTTCAAGGTGTGTCACTGGCCGCCGCCGACATAAGGTTGGACGTTCCACAACGCCCCATTCGGCGGCAAGCCAGTGTTGCCGTGGGTCGAAATCTGTGTTCAAACTAGGACCGCAAATGTTCGGTGTTCCTAGGTGCCGACCGGATCTTCTGGATTCTTTCTTTTGCCCAGGCCTAGTTACGCTTCGCGCACTGGCTGGCCGCCGAACGAGCTCAGCTAGCTAACGTCGAATTCTCCGTCGGCCGCCCGTGGCACACTTTGGGATTTCAACTTTTGCCCGACCCCTAATAATCGGTGTCCTGTGGTTCCGCCCGCAGGCGGCAGTTACTGCGTTTCTCCCAGCTCTTCTCGAAGCCGCCGCAACACTTTGTATTTGGCCTGCCGCACGGATCCGTGAGTCATGCCCAGCTGTAGAGCAACGTCATTAGCGGCTTGGCCATCAACCGTCGTCAGCCAGAAAGCCTGCCAGGTGTGCGGTTCAAAATCATGGCGAACCAATGCTAAGGCTCGATAAAACAGGTCGCCGTTATCAAGATTGGAATCAGACAGATCCGGTTCCTGTGCGGGGACGCTTTGCAAGCGGATGGCGGCGTCCGTGCCTCCCGTCGCTGAGGGGCAACCCGATTTCCTGCGGAAATGGTCGCGTATCTTGTTCCGAGCCACGGTTCTTAACCAACCGCGAAAGGTATCTCCCGATCGTTCGCGACGAAAAACTCGAATACTCGCCGCTATCTGCCGGAACACATCCTGCATCACATCTGCCGAGTCTTCTGTCCCAAGGCCGGAGCGACGGCACCAGGTGTACACGACGGGGCTGTACAGCTCGATTAATCGTCGCCAACTGGCTTGATCGTTGCCGCGCAACCGGCTCAACAGGCTGGAAGACGTACTGCCCATAGGAAGCGATTGAGAAACGGATTCGGGCATAAGTTAACCTATCTACCCATATGTTAACCTATCTACCTCGGACTTCTACAACTCCGTCGGCTTTCAGATGGGACGGCGTAACTTTCGTAATCATCTTCGACGCCGGCTAAACATCGTTTAGTCCACGTCGCGAATTCGCCATTCGAAATGGGTAATAACCACGTCATCTTCCACGAAAGTTGCCGTGGTCGCGTTTCCTAAACAACGCATCACGGTCAAAATGGTCCCGACTTGGCTTTGAATTCCCTTCATCATCACGTTTTCCTGGCTCTGCTGTTGTTCCGCAACCATGAATCCGTACTCAACCCAAGGGGAAATCGCATCAATGAGCCCTGCAAAATCGAACATCGAAGCCGCTGCCATCGGTTTGTTGGGTTCGGAGAGCGGTTCGCTGGCAGCAGACAAAGCAGTCGTATCGAGAATTCGCTTAACTTGAAGAGGGAACGGGGAGAGGACTGCGATACTGTCCGAAAGTCCGGCGGCTGGAGCGATCTGATTATCAAGTCCGGCTTCCTCGGGCAACGGAAAATAGTACACCGCCCCGGATCCAAACTCCCGATTTTTAGGCATCGGAAGTTGGATTTTCGGTATCGTGTTTGGTTCCGCCTCATGTAACTTGTCAAGTAACTGCTGGATGGTTGTGAAATAGTCGTTAAATCCCCTTCTGACCAGACCTGCGTCGGTCACACCCAGAACCAGTGCAGGCTCCAGCATTGGCAGGGGGTTGGGCGACTGGGGCATTTGTTGATGCCACTGCATGCTGGTTGATTTTGCATCAAACACAAACGCGATTTGGCCATCCTCAAATGCTGGGATGATGGACTCGCGAGTAATCTCATCGAGACGCGCTACGGAGGGCATTACGGCATCCCGTACCTTTTCAAATGTTGCTCGTTGTTCGTCATTTAAGTGGCCTGATCCGATCTTTTCCGTGTAGTAAAAAGCTCGCTTCAGGACTTCCACAAATGTGTTGTAAAGGTCGGGATCCGAAACGCCGCGAGCGGCGATGAAACTGATTGGACTACCACCTACATGCGACAAAATGGAAAGCGGCTGGGAGCCGTCAACGCGTGTGGTTTCGGCCCAACTATGCGAGTAACCCTCGTACCCCGCATCGGTCAGGTAAGAAAAACTGGACATGGCCCCTTGCTCAGGAATGTTTTCCTTAATTTTGTCTGCGAGCGAATGGATGTCCGCCAACAGTTCGATTTTGACCGATTCTTCGATGGGGGCGTAAGGCAGGGCACCTTGCACTAAACCCTCAAGATCGTCGATTTGTCCTTTCGACGTTCCTAAGCGTGCCATCAGTTCGGCACTCACATAACTCACACTGACGATCCGCTCGTCGGCCGCGTCCCTAACCGGTTCGAGCTCGTCGGCGTTTACTAATAATTCGCCGCCTCCCAGGGCCGCTAAGAACTCGGTATCCTCACCGACTGCCATCACAAGATAATCGTCATAGACACCCAGGCTGATGATCACGGTGGCTTCTTTAATTTTTTCAATTAGTTGCTTTGCTTTCTCCGGGTCGTTTCCAAGTTGGTCCTCGGGCACCATCTCCCAGGGGATGAGCGAGCCGTCGAGTTCCAGGGTTAGGAATTCGCTGTCGTGGATGGTTTGACGCTTGAGACGGTCCTTTAGATCTGGGGCATTTTGCTCAATCGCTTGTTGCAAATGGGTCTCCAGCCTGGAAATCTGATCGTTGGCTTTCTGCTTGTCGGAAATCTTGAACCCCACGACCATGTTCGGAACGGAGAAGTCGCTCAGCTCTTCGTTTAGTGCCACGATCAACTTCGACACCATGATCTCTTTTTGGTTTCCCTTCCCGGCAAGTGCTTCAAGTTGAGCCGCCCGGTTGATGCCATTGATCCGGTTCGCCAATTCCAATCCGGCGGCAGCTCCTTCGTCAGCACAAACGAATATCTCGCTGGAAATCGCATCCATCAGCAGTTCGAGCAATTCCTGATTTTCGGCCGCATCCCAAAAGTTTTTGAAGGCGATAACGATATCCTGTTGTGGATTTTCCCATTGCAGTCTGGCCATGCCTAATGCCATTTGCAGTGTGGGGAGCTGTTTGAGTTGGGCGAATGCCTTGCTACCGGTAAGAGCCTCGAATTGCTCTCGGTTCCGCATCATCGTCGAGTAAAACGAGACATCGGCAGGAATGAATTTGAGCGAACTGTCCTCCAGAGTATCAGCGGCTTGGGCGGACCCGCACGGTACCATAATCGACGCGACTACCGCGACGAGAAACCCACCAAATTTGATGGTCAGCGCACGGCGAATATTCATTTTGAATTCCTCAAACTAGAAAGGGCAAGAAGAAGTGTGTGTTCATCAATATTCGAAATAGTCCAGTTACAGTTTGGCGAATGCACCCTTCGCAAGTCGGCCGATAGCCGGTTTTGGGGAACGGGTTACTTCCCTGCCCTACCCACATCAGTCGTAAATTAAAATTTTTTGGTCCGCCTTACGCGTTAACTACAAACGCTAACCCGACCGACTGACGTAAGACGGCGTGTGGCTCGGCGTTGTTTTATGCCAACGCTGCTTTTCCGGCAAGCTGGTGCAATGAAATCATGGAATTACTCGTGGTTGACCTGGAGTGCGATTGGCGATCTTGCTACAGTTCCCCAGCATTCTGCCAGTGTTCAAGGATTTCCTTAAATTTCGCCGTTTTTCCGGCAACCATTCCCAGCACCTTTTGCTCCTGTGCATTGCATGCAAACAGCTGCTACCACAGTCCGGAATTCAGCGCGTGCGGTCGGCATTCTGTGCACCATATCGCTATTCGTTACGGGCTGCGCTGATGGACCGTTTCCCGCGCTCGCAAAACTCAATCCATGGTTGCGACGGGAGTGGGACGCCGACGAAAAGTATGCTCTGACGTTTCACACCAAATTAGCTGAAATTAACCAGCTGGCGCAGCGTGCGAAATCCGCCAGCGGTGAAGAACAGGATCGCATTGCTCAGATGATGGCCGAGCGACTGCAAACGGAACGCAACACTTTGTTGAGGCAAGCTTTGACCCGCGGTTTGGGTTCTTGTCCCAATACGGTGGCCTTCCAAGCGCTCAGTATTCAAGTGGGTGATTTAGACGCGGACGTACGCATTGCCGCCTGTCAGGCATTCGGCCAGCTCAAGTCCCCCGAAGCGGCGGGAGCCCTGGCAAATGTCGTTAAGATCGACAAACAATTCGACGTGCGAATGGCGGCCACTAGGGAATTAGCCAATTTTCCACCCAGCGAACCGACCGTAAAGGCTCTTGGAATAGCCTTGGACGATTCCAATCCGGCCTTACAGTATCGGGCAGTTCAGTCGCTGAAGGCGATAACGCACCGCGATTTAGGCGACAATGTCGCGGCGTGGCGTGAATTCGTAAATTCTGGTGACGCTTTTTCGCCGCAGGGCACCCCATCACTTGTTGAACGAGTCAAGAACTGGTTCTAAACTCCTGGGCAAGTTAACGCCTTCTTGCCCTGGAGACGCTCGTGAATCTAAACGCCAATGCTCTGCGCCGTTGTCAAGAACTGCTCGACGAACCTACGCTACATGGCTGTGCGGTCATTCGGTCCGAGTCAGGGGCGTGCTTAATCGATTGCGGAGTGCTTACCCGCGGTAGCTTGCAAGCCGGCCAGACGTTGGCTGAAGTTTGCTTGGCCGGATTGGGAAGCGTGCGAATCAGTGGCGCTACCCATCATCATTCGCCTTGGCCTTCCGTGGTGGTTCAGACGGATCACCCGCTCGCGGCTTGCATGGCCTCGCAGTATGCCGGCTGGCAAATCGCCGGAGAGAAGTATTTCGCCATGGGATCGGGGCCGATGCGAGCCGTGCGAGGTCGCGAGAAATTGTTCGATGATATTGGTTGGCGCGAACGTTCCAGTAGCGTGGTGGGAGTATTGGAATGTTCCAAGCTGCCTCCCGCGGAAGTTTGTCAGCATATCGCTAACGAATGCGGGGTTGACGCGGAAAACCTCACCCTATTGGTCGCTCGAACCGCCAGCCTGGCTGGTACCATTCAAGTTGTTGCTCGGTCCATCGAGACTGCAATGCACAAAATGCACGAGCTGGGATTTCGCTTGCAATTGGTTGTGAGCGGCTTTGGAACGGCTCCCTTGCCACCGATTGCTGCCGATGATTTGGTTGGCATTGGCCGCACAAACGATGCCATTCTGTATGGTGCAGACGTGACTTTATGGGTGACGGGTGACGATGGCAGGCTGTTGGAATTGGGCCCACAAATCCCCAGCTGCTCGTCCAAAGACTACGGTGCGCCCTTCTCTGATATATTTACTCACTATCAACGTGACTTTTACAAGATCGATCCCCTGCTATTCAGCCCTGCCAGAATAACGTTGATCAATTTAGATACCGGGCGATCATTTTCTTTTGGTCAGTTTGCCCCGGACGTGCTGGTTCGATCCTTCGCTACCAGTGGGGCGGACGTGTAACGCATGCGAGTCGCTGTATTGTCCAGCCAAGACAGCTGGTACTTTCGAGATTTGCAACGTGCCTCCGTGGGGCGATGTGAACTCGTTGTCGTGCCACACACTCGTTTAGCGAGCTTCATCCAAGACGAGCACATTTCGTGGCAGGCGGACGAGCACGAGCTTTCAAGTTTTGATGCCGTCCTGGTCCGCACGATGCCCCCCGGCTCATTGGAGCAAGTTGTGTTTCGTATGGATGTGTTAGGGCAATTGGAGTCCCAAGGCACCTTAGTTTTCAATTCGCCTCGGGCTTTGGAAACGGCCGTCGACAAGTACTTAAGCAGTACGAAACTCCGTGCGGCTGGGCTGAAACAACCATTCACGCGGGTTAGCCAAACGGCGGAACAGGCGTTGGACGACTTTGAGCAACTCGGGCGTGACGTAGTAGTGAAACCGTTGTTCGGCAGTGAGGGGCGGGGACTGACAAGAATTAGCGATCCGGATCTGGCGCTGCGAGCATTCCGCATGTTGGAACAACTGGGCGCCGTAATTTACTTACAGCAATTCGTTCCACATGCGGGCTTCGATTTGCGGCTGTTCGTGTTAGGCGACCATGTGTGGGGGATGCGTCGAATCAATCTGCTGGATTGGCGCACCAATGTCAGCCGAGGTGCCACAACGGAACCGCTGGACGTATCCGACGAACTTTGTGCGATGGCTCGGAAGGCGGCCATTGCCGTGGGAACAACCATTGCTGGTGTCGATGTGCTTCCCGGCCAGGACGGCCAATACTACGTGCTGGAAGTGAACGCCGTGCCCGGGTGGAAGGCGTTGGCCAGAACACTACAGGTCGACGTCGCCGGCGCCGTGTTGGACTATACCCTGGACCGAATTCGCGAGCGGCGTGAGATTCGCCATGGTTGATTCCAAGATTGTCAACGTCGGGCTCCGCCTCTCCGAAACGGCGAGGATCAACCCACAGGGGGTGGGAGTAGTCATGCCCGCCGGTCGAGATCGATCAGGCCGACGGCGCTATCAGCAATTGACCTTTCGCGAATTGGATGAGGATAGCAATCGGCTCGCGGCGGGAATTCTTTCATTGGGCGTGCCCAGCGGCAGTCGACTGGTATTGATGGTGCGCCCCAGTATCGATTTCATTTCCTTGGTGTTCGCCATGTTCAAGGCCAACGTCGTAACGGTGCTGATCGATCCGGGAATGGGGCGTCAGAATCTGTTCCGATGCCTCGAGGAAATTCAACCTGACGGTTTTATCGCCATCCCCATGGTGCAAGCGGCGCAGACTTGGATGCGGCATCGTTTCCCAAAGGCGCGGTTCAACGTCACCGTCGGCAGTCGCTGGCTATGGCGTGGTCCGAATATCGAACAATTCCGCGCACAATCTTGCGAACTGAAATCGCCGCAAACAGTCGCAGACGATCCTGCCGCGGTCATCTTTACGACCGGAAGCACCGGTCCGCCAAAAGGCGTGTTATACCGGCATGGTAATTTCGATCGACAGGTTGATGAGATTCGAGATCGGTATCACATCCGGCCTGGCGAACTCGACCTGCCGGGTTTTCCGTTGTTCGCCTTGTTCAATGCGGCAATGGGTGTCACAACGGTTATTCCCGAAATGGATTTCACCCGGCCGGCCAATGCGGATCCGCGCAATATTATCGAGCCCATTCATGATTGGCAGATCACACAAGCATTTGGCTCGCCGGCACTATGGAATGTGGTAGGTAGATACTGCGAACAACACCACATCCAGTTGCCTACGCTGCAGCGCGTACTTTCAGCCGGAGCTCCGGTGCCACCACACGTGTTGCGTCGCATGAAAAACGCTATTCACCCCGCCGGCGAGATCCATACGCCGTACGGAGCAACAGAAGCATTGCCAGTGGCCTCGATTTCGGCGAGCGAAGTTCTCAATGAAACGGCGGCGCACAGCGCCATCGGAGCTGGCACTTGCGTGGGCAGTCGCTTCCCTGGAATCCGATGGAAGATCATTCCTATTTCTGATGAACCGATTTTCGATGCCGGTGCGCTGCGGCAGCTGCCAACGGGAGAGATCGGGGAATTGATCGTGCAGGGAGCGGTGGTCACTCGCGAGTACGTGACTCGAGTGGACGCCAACCCGTTGCATAAGATTATCGATGGAGATTGTTTTTGGCATCGTATGGGGGACGTGGGCTACCTGGACGAGCAGAACCGATTCTGGTTCTGCGGCCGCAAATCACACCGCATTCGAACCTCGCAGGGAGTGATGTTCACGATTCCCTGCGAAGCCATATTCAATCAGCACCCGCATGTTTATCGATCGGCGCTGGTCGGAGTTGGAGCACCCGCTATCCAGCGTCCCGTGATAGTCGTCGAACCTTGGCCCGAACACCGGCCCGCCAATCGTGAACAGCGAGAAAAACTGGTGAAAGAATTGCTGGCGTTAGGTTCCGACAACCGGCTGACTCGCAATATTAGTGACGTGCTTGTCCATCCGGCAATGCCGGTGGATATTCGGCACAACGCTAAGATCTTCAGGGAGAAACTCGCAGCCTGGGCAACGGTGCAGCTGGGACGCAATCGGGTGGCGCGTCCCTAAGAAGCGGTCTGCCGGGGCACGCCGAGTGACGTTTGGAACTAAGCCTTTGCGCCTCTTGGCTCCTCTAACACTCGCAGCACCAAATACCATAGCACGCCCACGACGGTAATGATTCCGCCCAGAGCTAACATAGCCTCACGAACCAAGCGGGCTCCCAGCTGTTTGACTGGAGCGGTCGCCGCCAAAAGGTTTTCTTGCACCAGCACCAGCATGTTTTCCGAATCGGCGGCTGCGTCTGGTAGCCGGACGTGATCACCCGCCGCAATCCATTCCCCGGCAAATTCTTCACCGCCCGGTGCTTGGGCCAATGGATCGTAGTATATGAAATCTCCTTCTTCCCTAATGCGTTGTAAGTCGCTTGACGGAACGTGAAACTCGCCAGAACTATAATCCGCTAGACGTCTCAGGCCGTTGCGGGCTTCTTCGTCAAATAGAGGATGCTGTAAAATGGTCCCTTGATTGGGACCCGGACGCCCATCGACGAGGACGGCAAAACGTTCGGGCCCCCGATTGCTACGAAAGTAGGCGAAATCTCCCAAATTAATCGTCAGCGCAAGCACACCCAGCAGGCGTTCTTGGTCATCGACGGTTTCATAGACCGGCGTCGACAATGCGACTTTCCAAGTTTCCTCAGTGGTGCTTTGAAACACGGATGAGAGGCTCGTCTGCGAAACGGGTTGCACTTGGGGGACGCGCACGCCAGGAGCAAGGTCCGCTGGGCCACCATGAAAGTACGAGCGCCAAGCGAAGTTTCGACCGACGGATCGAGTTTCAAATTCGCTGGCATATGCCACTGCCACAATGGTGCCCCGAGGATCCAACGCAATGATGCTGGCGAACTTCAGTTCCGTGGGATCGCTCTTCAATCGCTTGCGAAAAATATCGAGTCGTTCTTGCAAGTAGGCGTGCAGTCTTAGTCGTTGGGGATGGTCTAACAGTTCACGCCGCTTGGGTTCGCGTGCTTCATCGCTTTCGGATTGGTTGAGTTGCGTTAAGACGGGCAGTTCCCCCACCTCACGTAACAGGGCCAAAAAGTCGTCCGCTTCGGATTCGCGGTTGACCACTCGAAAATAACGCGACAATTCACCCTCGATCGAACGGGCCGCGAACTTCGCCGCAAATTGATTGCTTTCACCCACTCGCTGACTCATGAATGATTCCGAGTCCCGCATGGCGTAGTGATAGCCGCGCATGCCGAATAAGGTTGCGATTACCAAGATCAACAGTGGGCCAACTAACCCCAACAGACGAAGTGGAAGGCGTGACCGTGCAGTCGTTCGCGCTTTGAGCGCATCCAACACCGACTGCACGTTCCCATATCGTGCGGCTGGATCGACCGCCAAACAGCGATCGATAATATCGGCTAAAGAACGATCGACTCCTGGAACACGGCGATGCTCCGTGGGCCTCGGTGACGATTCGATCTGCTGGCGATATTGGGCGAGTCGATCCGATAAGTTGGCCGCACCATCTAGAGTCTGCAGGGCAGCTTCGGTCCGATAGGGAGCTTGGCCAATCACCATGCAGTAAAAAAGTGCGCCCAACGCGTACACGTCCCATTGAGCGTCGGGGATCGCATCCAATCGTGCCTGTTCCGGCGCCATGTAAAAAAGTGTGCCCAGTGCTGGCCGCTGATCGCTGGTCATCCGTGACTGGCCGAAATCGGCCAAGACGGGCTTGTTCTCCTGATCCAGCAGAACGTTGGCAGGCTTGAGGTCGCAATGCAGCACTCCCTTGGCATGTGCCCTCAGCAATCCGGTTGCCACTTCGCGAAGGATCTCGGTGGCTTCGCTGACTGGGAGGATGCCCCGTTCTCGGAGCCGTTCGTCCAATGAACCGTTAGGGATGTACTCCATCACGTAGAACGGAGGATCGGCGTCCCAGCCGACATCAAGCAACTGCACGACGTAGCGATCGGCGGACAAAAATACTAATTTTTCTACCTCTCGCGACAACAATGGCCAATCAATTCCACCGCGATGAGTGAAGTACTTGACGGCGACGCGACGTCCAGTTTTACGATCCACGCCAACCCAAACTTCACCGTATGCGCCGGTGCCAAGAAACCGCTGCACATCATAGCCAGGTGCTTCGACCGGCGGTTTGGTGCGCGTTAGGCTAAGCTCTTTTGCGCGATGCTGCTCTTCCGGTGACTGACGCAGTGTATGGTCGAATGTCATAGCAAAACAAACGATAAGGTACTGTCGTTCATGGATTTCACCGTCGCCAACGAAACCTTGAGTAATCCTAGTTCCACATTTTACACAGACTTCTCTACCGTCTAGTCCTCGGAGAAACTTCAATCGCCCCACCCATTCGGATTGCCGTAAAATCCACTACCGACGTGTTTCCCGCAGAGTCATTACAAATGGTATAGGCCATCGATTCGACACGACAGCAGTCATCATCCTCCGAGATTCCGACGGTCGATGTCGCAAATGGGGTCCTTACAGGCTGGGCGACTCGAAGAAGCTCTGCGCGGCTACGAACACGTATTGCGCAGCGATGCAAAAAGCACC
>JANNPR010000404.1:0-2304 GCA_031400345.1 Planctomycetota bacterium
AATACAGGAACGTCCATCCTGCTTACAAGCACAACGCTGTCGCAATTCTGTCGAGGAACAAAAATAGGATAAATGCAAGTTCTATTGACATGACCAAACTGCGCACGCCAACCGGAGTCAAAAAGCGGAAACACTAATTTCCCCTGATCAACACTGATTAGATCCAGTGTAGGTCGTTACCATTTGCTGGGGTGATCACAAGCTGACGGCAACAACAACGCTCCGTGTTCGAGTATCTCACTTCTGCTGTGGAGCATCTCCTGAATCCCATCAGGTGTTGATCAGCGTGGATCCGTGTTCCTTTCTTTCGCCGCCCACCTATTTCTCGTCGCCGTTCTCTAAGACGGCCATGAATGCCTTCTGAGGGATATCAACTTGGCCGAATGATTTCATTCGCTTCTTACCTTCTTTCTGTTTCGCCCACAATTTGCGCTTGCGAGTGATGTCGCCGCCGTAGCATTTCGCGGTAACATTTTTGCGCATTGCTGGAACCGTTTCTCGGGCAATCACTCGTGAGCCAATAGCAGCTTGAACAGCCACTTCGAACATGTGGCGATCGATTTCGCTTTTCATCTTCTTAACGACCGCACGACCCCGCCGCTCGGAATCCTCGCGATGACATATGAAGCTCAAAGCGTCTACCCGTTTACCGTTGACCAAGATGTCAATTCGTACCAGGTCGGCATTGAAATAACCGATCAATTCGTAGTCCATTGTGCCGTATCCGCGAGTCGCACTCTTGAGCTTATCGTGCAAGTCATAAATGACTTCGGCAAGTGGCAGGTTATAGGTGACCATCATTCGGGTTGGCGAAAGGTACTCTGTCTTCAGTTGCACTCCCCTACGGTCCTGGCACAGCTTCATTACGGCGCCGATGTAATCGATGGGCAAAATAAAATTGACTCGCACCAATGGCTGGCGAAACTCTTCGATTTGTCCAGAGTCTGGGACTTCTTGCGGCTTGTGAACCTCGATAATTTCTCCGGTGCGCGTGAGAATCTCGTAACTTACGTTGGGCGCGGTCTGTACCAAGTCGACGTTTGACTCTTGTTCTAATCGCTGCTGAACAATCTCCATGTGCAGCAAACCGAGAAACCCACAGCGAAATCCGAAACCCAAAGCATCGCTCGTTTCGGGTTGGAATTCAAAGCTGGGATCATTCATGGACAGCTTGGTTAGGGCGTCGCGCAGCTCGGAAAAATCTTGGCCATCGGATGGATATAGTCCGCAATAAACCATCCTTTTGGGAGGTTTGTAACCGGGTAGGGCTGCAGCAGGATTGTCACCAGGTACACTGACGGTATCACCCACGTGAATCAGGTCCAGGGACTTTATGTTGCAGATCAAGTATCCAACCTGTCCCGCTGACAGCTCACTACAGGCCTTTGGACCGGGGGTGAATTGTCCCAACTCAACAACTTCATGCGTTGTGCCAACGCGCAGGAACTTGATCTTTTGTCCCTTTTTGACTCGACCATTCATAATTCGCACATACGTGACTGCCCCTCGATAGTCATCGTAATGTGCATCGAACAACATGGCTTGCAGCGGCGCGTCAGGATCACCGGACGGCTGAGGCACGCGCGCTATGATCGCGGCTAATAGTTCGCCCACGCCAAGTCCGGTCTTGGCACTTACGCGTAAGGCTTCAGTACCATCAATGGCCAACGAATGTTCCAGTTCTTCGGCAACTTCGTCGCTTCGCGCATTGACCATGTCGATCTTGTTGATCACTGGCACGATGGTCAGTTTGGACTCCATGGCGGCCATGGCGTTAGCAACGGTCTGAGCTTCAACCCCCTGACAAGCATCCACCAGTAAAAGCGCCCCCTCGCAACACGCCAAAGATCGGGACACCTCATAGTGAAAATCGACGTGACCAGGCGTATCGATTAAATTCAATTCGTACCGTGTAGAGTCGAGCGTATAGTGCATTACCACGGTACGGGCCTTGATGGTGATCCCTCGTGATCGTTCCAATTCCATGTCGTCAAGCAATTGGTCCCGCATGTCACGTTTGTCGACCGTGCCAGTGAATTCCAAAAGACGGTCCGCCAAGGTGCTCTTACCGTGGTCAATATGAGCGATGATGCAGAAGTTCCGAATATTTTTGCAGATAGTATCCGTCATAAGATTCGCAGGTATTTTTGCCGGGTTTATTGGCTAAGAAACAATAGGTGTTATGCCGCCGATCGTTTTCGAAATGCTGTCCGCGCGATTCCCGCAGCACCAATGAACCCGGCGTCACCCCCCAACGTGGCATAGGCGATTACCGTGCGACGGGCTAATACGGGGAAACTTCTC
>JANNPR010000429.1:0-5142 GCA_031400345.1 Planctomycetota bacterium
TGCCGTAACGGCACACGGAGTGTGCCTACTACAACAATCGACTACACTGTCGTCCATGGCCACCTGTCTGTATTCGATGACGATGATGTCGCTGGCCGCTGTGGCGGTCGATTTCGACACGGATGTTGTCCCTCGGTTGACGAAATCTGGCTGCAACGCTGCCGCGTGCCATGGCGCCTCTGCGGGACGAGGGGGCTTTCGCCTATCGCTGTTTGGCGGAGATCCAGCTGCCGACTTTGATGAAATCGTACACCGTCAGGAAGGTAGGCGGATTAATCTTCGTGCTGCAGAAAATAGCCTGCTAATTGCCAAGCCAACCGGTTATCTCGACCACGAAGGGGGCGTGCGGCTCAACCAGGAAGACGCTGACGTTCTCATAATGTGGCTTGATCAGGGGGCGCAACGTTGGCAAATCCGCCAGGTTGTTCAACTGTCTACGGAGCCGTCTGACATCACATTAAATGCCCCGAACGAGTTCGCCACGCTTGTCGTGCGCGCTCGATTTGACGACGGCTCGATTGCCGACGTGACGCGTCTAGCTTTATTTTGGCCCGAAGACCCGGAAGCGGTTGAGATGGATGCCGTCGGACGGGTTACGCTGCGGCGGCCCGGACAATTTGCTGTTGGCGTGCAGTTTGGATCTCAAGTCGTCACGTACGTCGTCCGCAGACCACTGAACGATGCGATTCCTATTTTCGCAGACGCCGCACGGTCCAATTGGATCGATGACTACATTATCGACACACTTAGAAGACTTCGCATTCCTGTGTCACCGCCCGCGGGTGACGGCCAATTATTTCGTCGGCTCACATTAGATCTAACTGGTCAATTGCCTGTCTGGGAGGACGTCGCGAAATACGATGACGATACACGACCCGATCGATACGACCGGGCGCTGGATCGGATTCTGGCGTCGCCAAAGTTCGTAGACTATTGGACGTTTAAGCTAAGTGGTTTGCTGCGATCGCCGGGACAAGATTCTTTTTGGTTATGGATTCGCGAGCAGCTTCGCGCGAATCGAGGCTGGAATGAGACTGCGGCGCAGCTCATCATGGCCAACGGTGATTGTCGCACGAACGGCCCGGCCAATTTTCACGTGGTAGCCCCTGACCCTAGGGGCCAAGCCGAATATCTCAGCGAATCACTGATGGGGGTCCGACTGCGCTGTGCCAACTGCCACAACCATCCCTTCGACGCTTGGACTCAAGCCGACTACCATGGCTTAGCGGCGGTCTTTTCCAAAATGTCGCGCGGAGATGTCGTCGAGGAAATGGCGCGCGGTGAAGTCACGAATCCCGTGACTGGTCGACCGGCAACGCCTAAAATTCCGGGCGGGCGATTCTTGAGCGCAAGTGAGTCGCCGAGACAGGCCTTGGCAGATTGGCTGGCATCGCGGGAGAACCCATATTTCGCGCGCGCACTTGTCAATCGACTTTGGGGCTGGCTTCTGGGTCACGGTCTGATCGAGCCCACAGACGATTTGCGCGCTTCCAACCCGGGATCCCATCCGGAACTTTTGGCACGGCTATCGCGGAACTTCGTGCATTCGGGTTACGACGTACAACGCACGCTCCGAGAAATTGCACAGTCCGCCAGTTATGCTCGAAGTGACGTCCTACTGCGGGAGAACGTGTCTGACAACCGATTTTATTCCCACGCTTTGCGTCGACCTTTTGAACCTGAAGTATTGGTGGACGCCATCTCCGACGTTTCCGGAGTTGTCCATTCATACGAGGGCCTTCCGGCGGGATCACGAGCCATTCATATACGCAGCGTGCGAAGCTCGACGCCCGATCTCCAGGTGTTGGGACGTTGTGGACGTGATGAATCGTGTGCCCCGAAGGGTGGCTCGACTCCTGGCCTTACGACCCGGCTTCATCTACTCAATGGATCCGTAATGAATGCCCAGATCACGTCGCCAGAGGGTCGGCTGGCAAGGCACTTACAACAAGGGGCATCCGGCCCGGACGTCGTGCAGGACTATTATACCCGTGCTTTAGGCCGCGTTGCGCGATTAGAGGAAGCCCAATTTTGGGAGCGAGAGCTCGGGCCACTTAGCGCGGAAAACATGCAAAGCTACGAAGATTTTATTTGGAGCCTGTTGAATTCTCGCGAGTTTCACACGAATCATTAACCACTGCGAAACAAAGTCCGGTTTTCAAAGGTTTAATTTGGACAGCGCTACGTTGTCACGGATCTCTCGTAAAAGCTTGTCGATCTCCAAGGCGGCAGGGGTTCAAAGTTGCACTGTCCAGCTAATCGGGCCCGAAAAAACCTGTTCAACGAGTGTACGATGCCATTGCCGCTAAAGTCAGTTGCCAACCCTGAAATGGAGCCAAGTTTTGCAAATCGACGAGACTTTGTGCGAGTTGGCGTTCTATCGGCATTAGGACTGGGTTTGGGGGATTATCTACACAGACGAACGATTAGGGCTGCGGAAATCGGTCGGCCGTCGAGGGCAAACGCTTGCATTTTGATTTGGCTGGATGGTGGTCCCAGTCACATCGACATGTTCGATCCCAAGCCGGATGCGCCGATCGAGGTCCGAGGCCCTTTTTCGACGATCTCAACTACGGTTCCTGGCGTACAATTTTCGGAGTTGCTTCCGAGTACCGCCAGAATTCTAAATAAGGTCGCGGTCATTCGATCGGTAACATCGCCTTTAGGCGAACACAACTTTGGCGCTCATTATTTACTGACCGGATTCAAGCCGACGCCGGCATTGGAATATGCGACCTACGGATCCGTGATATCTCATCTTCGACCAAGCAACTCGGCGTTGCCAGCTCATGTCGCAGTTCCGGACTTTCGAATTGGTGGAGGTAAGGTTCGGGCTCAAGGCTTCTTACCGGAATCGGCGGCTCCGTTCGAGGTTGGCAGCGATCCGGGCAAGTCGGATTTCCGTGTTCGCGAGTTGGACTTCTATCCCGGCCTGACGATCAATCGGCTCGCCAAACGAAAACGGTTCTTGGCAGCATTTGACGGATGGCGCGAGCAAGTCGACGGCACAACCGCAGCGAACACCGATCCCGTTTGGGAGGCTGCATATCGAATGCTGACGACGTCGCAGGCCCGCGAGGCGTTCAATTTGGATGAGGAACCGGCGAGCATGCGGGATCGGTATGGTCGCCGAACGATAGGGCAGAGCTGCCTGTTAGCTAGGCGGCTTGTGGAACGGGGGGTGTCTTTTGTCACCGTGAACAACATCGGTTGGGACACGCATCAAAGCCAATACTTACGGCTAAAGGAGGGTTACACCGGAGCTCAGACGCCGGTGGGATTGGTGCCTCTGTTCGACCAGGCATTTGCCTGTCTTGTCGACGACTTGTCCAATCGAGGCTTGCTGGAAGAAACGCTCGTGATCGCGCTGGGTGAATTTGGGCGAACCCCGAAGATCAACACCGATGGCGGACGGGATCATTGGCCTCGTGTTTTTAGTATGGCACTCGCTGGCGGAGGAATCGCAGGCGGGCAGGTGGTCGGGGCGAGCGACGCGGTAGGCGAATCGCCCAGCGATCGTCCTATTTCGCCGGCGGATATTGCGGCCACGATTTATGCTGCTCTAGGAATCGACGGCGGGACGACACTCAATACCATTGACGGCCGGCCTATTCGACTGACGGCCGACGGCAAGATCATACAGGAGCTTTACGGATGAGGCTTTCGAACATTCAAACGCAACCCACACACAGTAACGCCACTGTCAATGGCTCGTGCGGTAGTGCGAGCCATTTCTCACGTAGAACTTTGCTACGTTCCGCTGGAGTCGCGGGCTCCTTGTGGCTGACACCGCTCGCCGAATTATTGGCTCGAGATGCTGAGCAGACGGCCCGACACAAGCCGCCTCGTTCCATTATCGTGTTGTGGCTTTCGGGAGGCCCGAGTCAGTTAGAAACCTTCGACCCGCATCCCGGCGCTGAAATCGCGGGCGGAACGAAAGCCATTCATACAAAGGTTCCAGACGTTCAGTTGGCGGAAGGCTACGAGCAGCTGGCCGAACAAATGGACCTGGTGACATTGGTGCGGTCGGTTGTAACCAAGGAAGGAGATCATGAGCGTGCCTCCTACAATGTGAAGACGGGTTTTCGTCCCGATCCGACGTTGGTTCATCCTGCTCTGGGAGCTGTAGTTTGCCACCAATTGTCAGATCAAGTTGAGATTCCTCGACACATTTCGATCTTGCCAGATGCTTGGCCGGGTCGGGGCGGTTACTTAGGCGATCAATTTGACGCTTTCAAGATTTACGATCCGCAAAGCCGAATTCCCGACATCGAGCCGCGTGTGCCCAAAGACCGATTTCAGCGACGTGTCGATGACCTCTTTGCTGTTGTGGAAGGCGAATTCGCTCGCGGACGTTTGCCAAAACTCGATCTGCAGAAAACGTTGCATGGCGTTTCCATTCAAGCGGCTCTCAAGATGATGTCGTCGGACCAACTAAAAGCATTCGATCTTAAGTTAGAACCAAAGGATGTGCAGCGTCAATTTGGCGACACGCCCTTCGGCCGTGGCTGTCTGGCAGCTCTGCGGCTCATCGAGGTAGGAGTTCGGTGTGTTGAAGTTACTCTGAACGGTTGGGATAGTCATGCCAACAATCACGAGGTTCACAAGCGGCAGGCCAGCACCTTGGATCCTGCGTTCGCCGCCTTGCTTCGCGAATTGAAGCGTCGCGGGCGGCTGGACGAGACGATTGTGTTATGCGGGGGCGAATTCGGACGGACCCCAGAGATCAATCCTGTCGAGGGCCGAGATCACTGGCCACACGGCTTCACCATCGCGCTTGCCGGAGGAGGAATTCGCGGTGGGTGTGTCATCGGCGGAACGGCAATCGATCCCCCCAAGGATGGCAAGAAGATCGAAGATCACGTGCACGAGCCGCACAATATTTCAGACGTTCACGCCACCGTTTTGCACGCCTTAGGTGTCGATTTCAGCAAGCAACTGCAAACGCGGATTGGCCGACCCATGATTATTAGCGAGGGTAAGGTGATCGAGAAAGCCTTGAATGGGTGACGGTGGATCGGGTGCAGTAATCCGACAGTATGGGCAGGGAGTGTGCCACTCTACGCGATGAACTGAACGGAAAATAATTTGAAATAAGTCTTGATGCGACAAGTGCTTTTGCACTACATGCGATTTGCAAAC
>JANNPR010000448.1:0-2152 GCA_031400345.1 Planctomycetota bacterium
ATTCGATCCCGGCGGTGCTCTTTATTTTCAGGAAGGTACATTTCACCATACGCAAGTGGAGACGGCCTACGGGCCTCCCGTACGCTTAGCCAATGCGGGTGTTTTTCGATACGAACCGCTGGCACAGCGCTTCGAAGTCTATGTCTCGTATTCATTTGCGAATCCGCACGGGCACGCATTCGACCGCTGGGGCCAGGACATTGTCGTCGACGGGACGGGATCGAACCCCTATCACGCGACATTGTTTTCCGGACACGTTCCGTTTCCAAGCAAACACAACCGCCCGCCTTCGGTGTATCAACAACGCACCCGTCCCTGCCCGGGAATCGAATACCTTTCTAGCCGCCACTTTCCAGATGAGCTCAATGGCAATCTCTTGGTCGGCAACGTGATCGGCTTCCAAGGCATATTGCAGTACAAGGTTCACGATCAAGATTCCAGTTTCGGTGCCACCGAGATGGACCCGATTCTGTCATCCAGCGATCCTAGCTTTCGTCCAGCCGATCTGGAAATCGGACCCGACGGTGCAATCTGGTTTACCGATTGGCAAAACCCGATCATTGGCCATATGCAACACAATCTGCGTGACCCTAATCGCGACCGCACGCATGGTCGAGTTTATCGCGTCACTTTCACAGGGCGTCCTCTGTTGACACCGGAAAAGGTCGCCGGCGAACCTATCGAAAATCTGTTGCAACTGCTCAAGTCACCGGAGGACCGAGTGCGTTATCGGGTTCGCATTGAATTAAGCTCTCGTAACGGCGATGAAGTTCTGGCGGCCGCGAAGAAGTGGATGGAAAAGCTTGACCCGAAGGACCCCCAGTATGAACACCATGTTTTGGAAGCACTGTGGCTCCATCAATTCCACAACGTCGTGAATATGCCTTTACTCAATCGGGTTCTCGCCTCACCGGATTTCCGCGCCCGTGCCGCCGCCGTACGAGTCCTCTGTGCCTGGCGAGATCGAGTGCCAATGGCTCTAAACATTCTTAAGAAGCTGGCAACCGATTCAACGCCGCGCATACGGCTGGAAGCGGTTCGAGCAGCTAGCTTCTTCACCGAGCCTGAGGCTGTTGAAGTGGCTCTGGTGTCGATGGATTATCCCAACGATCAGTACCTTGAATTTGTTCGCAGCGAAACGATGCGCACTCTTGAACCATTTTGGAAACAGGCATTGGCATCGGGCAAGCAGGTACCGATCACTACTGAAGCGGGGGCGCGCTTCTTCCTGCGCAATGTAAACACCGACCAACTTTTGAAGCTTGACCGATCTCGGGGCGTGTTTGTGGAAATGTTGAATCGGCCTGGGATTCGTGACGAACAGCGTCGCGAGGCGATCGCAGGTTTGTCGAAGCTCGACAAGAAGACCGAATTGCGAATCCTCCTCGACGCCGTCACCAGCATCGACGAGAAAAAAGAGGATCGAGATGAAAGCGTCGTATTTGACCTGCTTCGACTTCTGGCGCTCCAAAAAAGTGGCGAGTTAACGTCGGCTCGCGGGGAACTTGAAAGACTAGCCTTGGCGGCGCGACAGCCTGCGATTCGTCAGATCAGCTTCGTAACGCTTGTGAACACTGACGGTTCTAGCGAAAAGGCGTGGACGCTGGCACTGAAGTCCGTGAACAGCCTGCGTGATTTCGTTACTGCAGTGCCGTTAATTGCGGACGGCAGTCTGCGAGCTTCTGTTTACGACCGGATCGATCAGCTGCTTGTGGGTCTGCCGCCGGAATTGTCGTCTTCGCGTAAGTCAAAGGGGACCAACGGGCGTTTTGTTCGAATTGAATTGCCAGGCGAGCGTCGTTGCTTGACTCTGGCCGAAGTGGAGGTACTCAGCGAAGGTCGTAACGTCGCTCGTAATGGAAAGGCGTCACAAATCAGCGTAGCCCACAATGGAGCGGCAGAACGTGCCATCGACGGCAATAAGAGCGGTGCCTTCGGAGATAACGGGCAGACTCACACTCCGGAAGCCACGAATAGTCCCTGGTGGGAAGTCGACCTGGGCGAAGAAGTCCAAATCGAATCAATCGTTATTTACAATCGCACAGATGGCAGCTTTGGACAGCGAATCAAAGGATACACATTGCTCGTTTTGGTTCAGGCACGAAACGAAGTGTTTCGCAAGACCGATAATCCACCACCGGATCCGAAATCC
>JANNPR010000475.1:0-8358 GCA_031400345.1 Planctomycetota bacterium
GGCTCCGTATCCATTTACCACCCAGGAGCCGACCCCGGGGATGATGTCCTGGGAGGACGTGATGGTACAACTGATCGACACCCCACCTATCTCGACCGATCTGCTGGACCCTAATACGCAAGGACTGATTCGTGGAGCCGATTTGGTTTTGCTTGCGGTAGATTTAGGCAGCGAATGGGGGGTCGACGGACTTCAAGAACTATTAAATCGCTTGAATCAGACCAAGACGCGGCTATCGGCCGCATCCTATTTGGATCAGGATGACGTCGGCTTATCGTTCACCCAAACTTTCTTGCTGCCAAATAAGATTGACCTTCCCGGTGCCGCGGATCGCCTGCAATTGCTAAACCAGTCTTCTTCGCTCGATTTCCGCCAGTTCGTCGTTTCGGCCCAGGAGAAAATTGGACTCGCGGAACTACGGCAAGCTGTCTACGCCGCCTTGGATGTCGTCCGAGTGTACACCAAGCTGCCGACCAACAAGGAACCAGACTACGAAAGGCCGTTCACCATTCGACGAGGTGGAACACTCTTGGAGATTGCGGAAATGATCCATCAAGACTTCGCGAAAACTTTGAAGCATGCTCGTGTTTGGGGTGCTCAGGTACGCGACGGCACGATTGTAAAAAAAGATTACGTGCTGAACGACAAAGACGTAATCGAACTTCACACCTGATCTCTGCCATGAACAACTCAAAAATTGCCGACGCCTTTGACAACCTGGCCGACTTGCTCGAGTTCCAAGGCGCAAATCCGTTTCGCATCCGCGCGTACCGGAGTGCCGCACGAACCGTCCGCGACTACCCCGAGCCGATGTCCGTGATCCTTGAGGACCCGCAGCGATCGTTCCATGGTATTGCGGGAATTGGGGACGACTTGGCAAAGAAGATCGAAGTGCTGCTGCAGACCGGTGAGCTGCCGCAACTAAAGCAACTTAAAGAAGAGATACCGGATACGGTGTTGGCGATGCTTCGTATTCCTGGCCTGGGCCCGAAGAAGGCAGCGGCACTGCACAAGGAGCTGGGGATAAAAACACTCGAAGAACTCAAAGTTGCCTGCGAAACTGGCCGAGTGCGCGTGCTTAAAGGCTTCGCTGAGAAAACCGAACAGACCATTTTGCAGGGATTGGCAATAGCGGTCGCCGCCAATCAGAGAATGCTTTGGGCGGACGCCGATCAAGTAGCTCAAGAACTCAAATCGCACCTGCTCCAGCTGAACATCATCCAGCAGCTTGAATTAGCAGGCAGTTATCGTCGAGGCAGAGATACTGTCGGCGACTTGGACGTGCTGGTGGTGGCCCCCGAGGTGGCTCAAGTTATGGACCGCTTCGCCTGTTTCCCGGGAGTTGCCTCGATACTCGGACGAGGCGATACGAAGATGTCTGTGCGAATGGAGTCCGGCTTGCAAATCGATTTGCGGGTCGTGGAGGCACGCTCCTTCGGAGCAGCGCTGCAGTATTTCACGGGCTCTAAGGATCACAACGTTGTACTTCGGGGTTTGGCCAAACAACGGGGACTGAAAATTAACGAGTATGGTGTCTTTCGAGTAACTGGAGAACATGAAGAATACCTCGCGGGTGAATCGGAAGCGGATGTCTATGGCTTACTCGACTTGCCATTGTTTCCCCCTGAAATTCGCGAATCGCGCCAGGAATATGTCTGGGCAGAACAAGGGAAATTACCCGACCTCGTATCACTCGCTGACATCCGCGGCGATCTTCACATGCACACCAACGAGACGGATGGTCAAGCAACGCTGGAGGAGATGGTTGCCGCTGCCAGAAATCGCGGTTTGTCCTATATAGCAATTACGGATCACTCACAGCGAGTGTCGATGGCGCGTGGACTCAACCCTCAGCGGCTGTTAGCGCAGTGGGAAACGATCGACAAGCTCAATCAAAGTTTCAACGGAGAATTCCGTATCCTTAAGGGCATTGAGTGCGATATCCTGGAAAAGGGAGGCATGGACTTGCCGGATGATGTACTGGCACAGGCAGATTGGGTGTTGGCCAGCATCCACTATGGCCAGAAGCAACCCAGGGCGCAGATCACCGAGCGGATTTTGGGTGCCGTTCACAATCCCTACGTGACGGCAATCGCTCATCCTACCGGTCGTTTATTGAATCATCGTGAGGCATATGAGGTGGACCTGGACACCGTATTCCGGGCCGTAAAGGAACATCGCAAAATGTTGGAACTGAATGCCAATCCGATGAGACTGGATTTGAACGACATTCATTGCGCTGCCGCGCGAACCATGGGTATTCCGATCGTGATTAACACCGATGCGCACAGTACCAACGGTTTGGACGTCATGCGGTTTGGAATTTTGCAGGCGCGGCGCGGAGGACTCACGCGCGACAATGTTGCCAACACTCGCGGATGTCGAGAATTCGTAGATATGCTTGGAAAGTAAAGTGAGACGTTGGTGCTATATCCATCCGGGATGAGTCGGCGTGACTTCTTAACCGTCAGCGCAACAGGCGCATTGTCGGGTCAGACGCTGCGCCTTTTGGCCAACGAAACGGGAATTCGGCTGGGCGGCTTCGGTCGAGCGAAGCGCTGCCTTTTGCTGTTTTTGACGGGTGGCCCTCCGCAACTGGATACATGGGACCTTAAACCGCACGCTCCCGCAGAAATTAGAGGCGAGCTGAAGCCTATCGCCACGAACGCGTCCGGGATTCATATTAGCGAGCTCTTTCCCAAATTGTCCCAACAGGTCGACAAATACTGCATCGTTCGGTCCGTGACGCACGGCGATACCGTACACACCTCCGCCGGCTATACCATGCTTACCGGTGTGGTACATCCAAAAGCGAACAGCCCTTCTGCCACCAGTATCCAGCCCACACGAGATGATTTTCCGCACTTGGGAGCCGTGTTGACTCGGCATTTTGATGCCCGATCGAATGTTCCCACGGCCGTATCGTTACCCGAATATATCCGGGATGCAAACGTCAACAATTTCCCTGGACAGGACGCAGGATTTTTGGGAAAGGCCTATACTCCGCTGCTGGTGGAAGCAGACGCCGATCGCGATACCATACGGCCACCAGGAATGGTTTTGCCAAATGACGTGACGTTCCGCCGACTAGTTGAACGAAATGAGCTCCGCAGCCGGCTCGAACAAACAATCGTTCGTGCATCGTCTACTTCACCAGTGGCATCCGACTTGAACGTTTGGCGATCTCGAGCGTTGTCACTGTTCCAATCTCCTAGATTTCAAACCGCTTTCGACGTCAATCGCGAACCCATTTCCCTCCGCGAAGCGTATGGCGCCCATCTATTCGGCAAAAGTTGTCTGGTCGGTCGCCGATTGCTGGAAGCGGGTGTTTCGTTTGTAACGGTGTATTGGCATTACGAAGGGCCGGACGATTCACCGGTTTGGGATTCGCACTGGAACAACTTTCGACACTTGCGCGAACGGTTGATGCCGCCAACCGACCAAGCGTTTTCTACCCTGTTAATAGATCTGGACCAACGTGGACTGCTCGACGACACGTTGGTGGTATGTATGGGTGAGTTCGGCCGTACGCCTAAAATCAACAATATGGCGGGACGCGACCATTGGCCTCATCTCCAGTCCATCGTTTTGGCTGGCGCTGGCCTGCCGCGAGGCGTGGTTTATGGGTCGTCCGATGCACAGGGAGCGTATCCAAACGAGAATCCGGTGACGCCAGCAGATCTGACAGCCACCATTCTCCATCTGTTAGGCGTTCCGGCCGAGATGACTTTCGCAGATCGCACCGGCCGTATCTTCAGTGCGTATCACGGTAGACCAATCAGTCAGTTGGTAGGGGTCGGTTAGAGCAAGTTTCGTGAGCCACTTGCAGCCGCCGGCGTTGGCTTTGATGTTCAGCGAAAGCACTTTCGGCGGCAAGCCAGTGCTGAGGAACGGCAAGGAACAGGAACACTGATCCCCGCTAATCAACACTGATAGGAACGTATTGGTACCCTTTGAATTGGTGTCAAAGGAAAGCCGGCTTGGGTAGTGGGTTGGTTTGAATCTGATTTAGAGAAACGGATTTCCAATGATTAGCGGAGATCCGTGTTCCCACTTCATTTAATGGCGCAAAAACATTGTCCAATGCAGGAACATCAAACCTTGTTTGGCCGAGTCAGCCGGCCAGCCTTGACGATGCCACCCTGCATCACCGCGATGAATCGCGAGCGATCTTCCAGAATGGAAATATCCTCGGCGGCGTCGCCGTCGACCACAAGCACATCGGCTAACTTGCCGGCTTCGAGCGTGCCCAGTTCATG
Source organism: Planctomycetota bacterium (assembly GCA_031400345.1). Taxonomy (GTDB): domain Bacteria; phylum Planctomycetota; class Planctomycetia; order Pirellulales; family Pirellulaceae; genus JANNPR01. The sequence goes on from JANNPR010000475.1 coordinate 4,260, forward strand.
GCTCCGCCCAAGAATTTCAGCCCCATTCTTTGTGGCACATCGGATGGTTTCTAAGGCAGTGAAGCCCACGTGATTGACAAAGAAAGTCAACTCTTTGGCGTACGTACCGTGCGGTGTCCAGGCGAAGCCGTAGTCACCTCCCATTCCCAGACAGCCTCCAGCTTTCAGAATCATGCGGGCGCTTTCGGCGCCCCCTTCTAACGTTTCCTTATGTCCGTCGATGACGCGCTGTGACATCCCAAATTGAGGACCATTGACGATACTGGAATACTCAAATTGTAGCGCCGGTACCACAGGCACATTTCGCTCCAGCAGAAGCTGCAAACATTCTTCGTCCATGAACGTGCCGTGTTCCAGCGAATCGTATCCCGCCAGCAATGCGTTCTTGATTCCAGCAGTAGCGCGGCAGTGTCCGGTGACTTTGAGGTTATGGTTATGGGCTGTTTGTACTACCGCATGCATTTCCTCGAATGTCATACACAGCGTGTGATGGTCATTTGCGTCTGGAGCTGCTGCGTCGCCGGTTGGGTAGGTTTTCACCCATTCGACACCGTCCTTCACTAATTTTCGCACCGCGCAGCGAGCCTCCTCCGCCCCGTTAATCAGTAACACGAGACCTTCCATTCCAATCTTGCGGAACTCCGGATTCCAATCCATTAAGCCCCCCGCGCCACAAATCTCCCGACCGCTGGCCGCCAGCCGCGGACCGCAGATGAGATCATTCTCAATCGCTTTTTTTAGCCAGACATCGATGTTGAATAGACTTCCTCCGCTGCGTGCCGATGTGTAGCCGCATTCCAGCACCAGCTTGGCATTGGCGGACGCCAGCAGTGTCACGTATTCGACGGGATACTTAATATCTAAATCCTGAAGTTCCGCCACGTTGAAATAGGTCGGATGAAAATGCGATTCGATAAGGCCTGGCATGATCGTTCCGCCAGCGGCGTCGATGCGTTCGGCATCACTGGCAATTTGCGGTGAATCGCTGGCCGCACCTACATACTCAATTCTTCCATCAGAAATGATTACCACGCCATCGCGGATGGGCGACTTGCCAGTACCGTCGATTACTTTTCCGTTGGTGATTATCGTCGTACCTTGGGCCATCTTCATGTATTTGCTCCGGCGGATACTTTGTCGGGCGCATCATTCCTGGCCGTCTTCTGCCGTCGATCGTTAAGGAGTGCTCATCCTACGGTTCTAGTTGATTTGGTTCTGATTTTGAGGTCGGAAAGCGTTCAGGTCAATTCGCAAAGATAAACGTTATCATGACCGAGCGCCCGTCGCTATTGTATTTAGGGTCTCGAATGTACAAGATTGACAGTAATGAAGCCCTGTGCTTCGTCGAGGATTTTGACTGTCGCCTCACCTTCTCCACAAAAATCGCAATAGTCGCGCTATCTGCGCAACGGAACGTTGAATCGATGATCGCAAGTTGTCCGGCGGAGAGCAATTTGGAACGCAGCTCATCGCTGATTTATCGGGGTCGTGTCTAACCATGCAAGTCAAGCTGAAAGTTTTGCAGGGACAGCTACAAAACCAAGCCGGCAGTAGCGCCGGACCAGTGATCTCCGTAAAGAGAAGGCGGTTTGTGTTCGGGAGTGCGCCAGACTGCCATATGTGTTGTAAGAGCCGTTCAATTCGCAGCTACCACTGCGTAATGCTAATTGAAGACACTGCGGTAACCGTACGCGACTTAGGGAGCGACACGGGGACGTTTGTCAATGACGAGCGGCTAACTGCGGAGCGAACACTGCAAGTTGGGGACCGTTTACGCGTCGGGAAACTCGAGTTCCAAATTTTGTTCGAGCGGCCACGGTTGCAAACCACCCAAGGTGATGCCGTTGACAGGCTCGTCACGGACTTATTGGTTAACGCCGACAACGTCGAACGGGAACAGCGACGACATAATCCAGATGCCCGACGGTACGTTGATTCCGGATCGAAAATAAATGACCAGACGGTAATCGTTCCCGAGGCAGCGAAGAAAACCGTCATCGCCAAAAAACCACCAGGCAAATTGCCGCAAGCTCCGAACATCAAAGGCAAGAACACGATCGACGCCGCGCAACAAGCCCTAGAGCGGCATTTTCAGACGAGCAAACATCAGGTCGATCGGTGATAACACCTCATCGCGCTGGCGATGCTCTTCTTCTCGATATTCGCGCCGCGGCAATGGATTCGGACTACTTGCACTTGTGGTGGCTTGGTCAGAGCGGGTTTCTAGCACAATGGAAAGGGGCTTGCGTACTTTTCGATCCATACTTGTCGAACTCACTCACGCGAAAATATGCCGAAACCAATCGACCACACGTTCGCATGACGCAGATCCCCATTGCTCCCGAACTCCTGGAGTTCGTTCAAATTATCACGGTCAGTCATCATCACACAGATCATTTGGATCCGGATACTCTCCAGGCGCTTGTTCGTGCAAATCCGAAGACGGTCTTAATCGGACCTGCTGCCCACGCCGCTCTGGTACAAGAACGTTCTGGGCTGCCCCAAAATCAAATTCACTTGCTCGACGCTGGTGCAAGTTGGGAAATGAATGGCGTCCAATTCCACGCCGTTCCAGCGGCACACGAGACGGTGGAAAAGGACGAACAGGGCCGCTGCAAGTTTCTGGGGTTCGTCGCGCAATTCGGTAAGTGGTCCGTGTATCACAGTGGCGATACGGTGTACTACGAGGGCATGTTGGAATGGCTTGCAGAATGGAAAATCGATGTGGCCATTTTGCCGATCAACGGTCGCGCGCCCGAACGAGGCGTAGCGGGGAACTTATGGGGGTGCGAAGCAGCGAAGTTGGCGAGCGACATTGGCGCCCGATTGGCTATACCCTGCCATTACGACATGTTTACTTTCAACACGGTTTCAACCGATGATTTCAGAGACGCTGCAATGAAGCTCAAGCAACCTTTTCGCATCTTGCAATGCGGCGAGCATTGGTGCAGCAAGTCGTTGGTTTGAGCCGACGATGTTCTACGCGGCGCGACGCTCGCGTGACCCGCGCGCTCGCTGAATCCACTTTGTCAGATCCCGCGCGCTTGGGCCCTCTCCGTTGGGGAACATTCGTTTCCCTTCGATCGATCCCACAAAACGTGTTACTTTCTTGGATAATTCGGCCACGTTGCCTGTCGCCAGCTGCTCCGGGCTTTGGACACCGCAGGCCACAAGAATCTGGGCATCTTGAATTCGTAATCCTGATACTCGACTCGCTAATTCGGCTTGGCACTGCCAGTCGCGAATGGTGTCTGGCTTTATTCGTCGATTCCCCAGTTTCTCCGCAAGCTCATCTGCCTGTGCACTGAGAAACGAGCCCACCGTGGCGATACCGATGGAACTCATGCTGCTAGCCACTCGCGGCCCCATGGGAAGTATGCATCCTACGGGATCGGTCAAATCCAAATGAAAACTCGATTTATTTAATTGGGAACCCTGCCTCGGTCGGGACTTACGTGAAGCTTGCCCATCATCGGGGCTCCCAGCCTCCGCAGCTCCGGCAGTAGCATCCGCTCGCTCTCTCTCCAATGCCCCAGATAAACTCTTGTCCGATCGGTTTGCCGGCCGTCGTGATTGACGCCGATCGCGATCGTTTATTTCACACGATGAGCGGATTTCAGAGGTGCGCCGTTCGGGCGCTGAAAAAGCAAGACGAGCCACATGCCGGCCACCCCCCTCAAGCCAACGAAACAAGCGAGACGACTCAAATTCCGACCCCGCGTGCATTAAGTCGTGACCTTCCGGCGTCCTGGAAAAAGCGTCAATCCGCTGGCGTAGTTCTGCAGGCGAGATTCCCGCCAGCTCGTCGGGTCGTCGAATTCCGCATGTCACCAGTATGCGCGCGTCATAGGGACGCAAGTTGGGTACACGGCAAACCAGCTTTGCTTCATCTTGCCAGCAGGTAATCGTGGATAAACTTATAGCAGTACCTCGAAGTTTACCTACTACGTCGTTGGGAATGATGCGACAAAGATCCCCGATGCTTCGCACACCAACGCGTCTTAGGTGACTGGCATTGAATTCATCAATGGACGGTGCAGCTTCGACTGGTTGTTCTTCACTAAGGTAGAATTGCCCCGAAGAAGAGGCTGCGTGATGT
>JANNPR010000513.1:0-9028 GCA_031400345.1 Planctomycetota bacterium
CAGAAGTGCCACGGCTCGAAGAAGCAGTGGGCAGGCCTGCGGCTGGACTCACGCGATGCATTATTACAGGGCGGCGATTCTGGTGCGGCGATCGTGCCGGGAAAACCAGGCGAGAGTCTTTTGATTCGCGCGGTCAGGCACGACGACGAAAACCTCAAAATGCCCGAAGACGGGAAGCTCAACGATCGTCAGATAGCCGACCTTGTTCGGTGGGTCGAAATGGGAGCCCCCTTTCCGGAATCTCAAAAGATCGGCCCGAGGATCCGCGATCGGAATCATTGGGCATTTCAACCGCGGACCTGCCCGCCGATCCCTGCGGTCAACAATGACGATTGGCCCGAGTCGATAGTAGATTGCTTCGTGTTGGCGAGCCTTGAAGCAGCCGGACTCACGCCAGCGGCGAGGGCGGACAAGCGTATGCTAATTCGCCGCGTAACTTTCGATTTGACGGGATTGCCACCCACACCTGCGGAGGTCGAGGCCTTTCTGTCGGACGAACGGGCCGATGCGTATGTACGTCTCGTGGATCGTTTACTCGATTCACCCGCTTATGGCGAGCGATGGGGGCGGCATTGGCTGGACATAGCGCGGTATGCAGACTCCAACGGTCTGGACGAAAATATTGCCCACGGCAACGCCTGGCGGTATCGCGATTACGTTGTCACGGCGTTCAACCGCGACCATCCGTTCGACCGCTTCATCGTCGAACAGCTTGCCGGCGATTTGCTTCCGGCGATAGACGAAGCTCAGCGACACCAACAGCTGATTGCTACCGGATTCATGACTATCGGTCCCAAAGTTCTGGCCGAGGTCAACCAGGCCAAAATGCAGATGGACATCGTCGATGAGCAAATCGACACCGTGGGGCGAGTATTTCTTGGACTGACGTTAGGTTGCGCTCGCTGCCACGATCACAAGTTTGATCCGATCGACACCGCCGACTATTACGGATTGGCGGGTATCTTTAAGAGCACTCGGACCATGGAGACCTATACCAAGGTCGCGAAATGGCATGAGAACACGCTGCCTTCAGACGTTGCGAAGGCAATCAAGTCGGACTACGACGCTCAACTCGCGGCGAAAAAACTGGCGATCGACTCACTTGTCTCTCAAGCCGATAAGCAAGTCCACGAAAACCTTGCGGCAGATGCGAAGACCCCTGAGAAGTTAGAGACACTCTATCCCGAGGCAACCAAAGCAGAGCTTAAAAAGCTCCGCGACGAACTGTCGACGTTCGAGAAGAACGGGCCTGATCTTCCATCAGCGATGGGTGTCACTGAAGATAAAGTCACTGACGTGGCGATTCACGTGCGTGGCAACCCGCTCAAGTTGGGCGACGTGGTCGAGCGCCGCGTTCCGCCGGTTGTGCAGGGTCCGCGAAGTTTCACGTTCTCGTCAACTGAAAGTGGTCGTCGGCAGCTGACGCAATGGCTGATTGATCCTCAGCATCCATTGACCGCTCGAGTGATCGTCAACCGTGTCTGGCGGTGGCATTTTGGCAAAGGGCTAGTCCGCACAACGGAGAACTTCGGGCTACTCGGTGAATTGCCGTCCCATCCCGAACTGCTCGACTGGCTGGCCTGGCGATTCATCGCCGATGGTTGGTCCATCAAATCACTGCATCGTTTGATTTTGAACTCCAACGCGTATCAACAAAACAGTTCGCAGTCTCCGGAAATCGTGTCGCTGGATCCCGAGAATCGCCGTTTTGGACGGGCCAACGTGCGGCGGTTGGAAGCAGAAGAAGTGCGCGATTCGCTGTTGGCAGTCAGCGGACAACTGGATTTCGCAGTCGGAGGCTCATCGCTGAAGGTCAAGAATCGTGGTTACCTGTTCGACCACACTTCGATTGACCTGACCGACTACACCAGCCGACGGCGTTCGCTCTATCTTCCAGTCATCCGCAATAACGTATTCGACCTGTTTCAGTTGTTGGATTTTCCAGATCCGGCGGTGCCCAGCGGTGACCGGGCGATGACTACCGTGGCGCCACAGGCCCTATTGATGCTCAATAGCGACTTCGTGATGCAATCGGCCAATGAGTTCGCGAATCTGCTTCTCGATCAGCCATCTGCCGACGACCAACGAATAACCCGAATGTACCTTATCGCGTACGGCCGTGATGCATCCCTTGCAGAGCGCCAAGCCAACCACGCTTTTCTCGCTGAGATCGAACGGAGTCTTACCACCACAGAACCCGATGCAATCCAACGGCGGCGTCAATCTTGGACTGTCCTATGCCACGTGATAGTCGCCGCCAATGAGTTTATTTATGTTCGGTAGGAGGGTTCGGAGGTCAGTGGTTGGTTAGAGCTGTAAGGGCGCTGGGCGTTTGCCAGATCAGGTTCCACTTTCAAAAGCAATGGTCTCCAGATGGTTAACCGTCTCATTTCCCGTCGCGAAGTTTTGAAGAAATCGGCAGCCGGTTTCGGATCATTAGCCCTGGCCTCGCTATTAGCAGAGGATGGGAACGCCGAATCTGTAATGGGTAAGGTCGATCCGCTGGCAGCCCGTTTGCCGCATCATTACGCCCGGGCGAAACGGGTGATCTTTTTGTTCATGAGTGGCGGTCCGTCACATATTGATACGTTCGACCCGAAACCGCTGGTGACGCGCGACGACGGTAAGCCGCTGCCATTTGACAAGCCGCGGATCCAATTCAACAGTACCGGAAATTTGCTCAAATCGCCGTGGCAATTCAAGCAGCATGGAGAGAGCGGCATTTGGGTCAGTGACCTGTTTCCACAATTAGCTGAACGCGTCGACGACTTGTGCATGGTGCACTCGGTCCATGGCACCAACCCAGCACATGGCGGTGCGGTAATGAAATTACACACGGGCAGCGACAATTTTGTCCGCCCCAGCATGGGTTCGTGGGTCAGTTATGGGCTGGGAACCGAAAATGGCAACCTCCCGGCGTTCGTGACGATTTGCCCAACGCTTGCCTTCGGCGGCGTCAACAATTGGAGTTCCGCATTCTTGCCAGCCGTATATCAGGGGACACCGTTCGGCAATGCGAGTGTCGCCTCGGATAAGGCTAAGGTGAAGTACATTGGCAATTCACGCTTGTCGCGTGAAGTCCAGCAATTGCAACTTGATCATTTGAACAAGGTGAACCGCGAACATCAGTCGCAATCTGGTCCAGAAGCTTCATTAGAAGCCCGTATCAATTCCTTTGAACTTGCATTCCGCATGCAGTCCGAGTTGCCCAAAGTCGAAGATCTGACCGGAGAATCGGCAGCGACGCACAGGCTATATGGGCTCGACAACCCGGTGACTGCTAATTTCGGGCGCATGTGCCTGATGGCCCGCCGGTTTGCCGAGTCTGGTGTACGCTTCATTCAGGTGACTCACAACGACAATAAGGTTCAATGGGACCAGCATGCGGACCTCAAGGAGGGTCACGAGAAGAACGCGCGCGAGGTCGACCGGCCAATCGCCGGACTCTTGTACGATCTCAAGGCGCGCGGGTTGCTCGACGATACGCTGGTCTGGTGGGGCGGCGAATTTGGTCGCACTCCGACGGCGGAAGGCACGAACGGTCGGGACCATAACCCGGAAGGTTTCACGATGTGGCTGGCTGGCGGGGGCGTCAAAGGAGGTCTGCGATATGGAAGCACCGACGACTATGGATACTTTGCCGCCGAGAACAAAGTTCACATCCACGACCTACATGCGACGATCTTGCATCTCTTAGGCTTGAATCACGAACGCCTGACCTTCCGTTACGCAGGCCGCGATTTTAGATTGACCGATGTCGAAGGAAATGTTGTCCGGGAAATAATGTCACTCAAATAGCCACTCGATCGGCTTGCCAGCATAAACGCCATGCGGTCGACCGCGCGATGGTGTAGCACTGTATCCCTGTGCTGCGACCCGGACGTGCCACTGCTCGGAACGAAACGGACTTTGGGATTCAATCCGGCGTTCTATCGTTCCGAGCAGTGCGAACTGCCAGCCAACTCGGATTCGGAGCGGTCGAAACAGGGGCTATCGGAACGAAGCGGACTTTGGGATTCAATTCCGGCGTCTTATTGTTCGGAGAAGTGCAAACTCGGATACTTACCGGTCAGAACAGAGACTACCCGGCAACTTCCGGCTCGCACTGCTTGAAACGCTAGTAAAGTTGGTCCCAATAGAGACCACGTCGCGTTTCAAGCAGAAGTGGCACGTGACCACGTCACATGTTGCTGCTCGCAAATGGTAAGCTGTGCGGAACTCGAAGTCTATCGCCTGGAGATCACACCATGAGTCTTGTTTTGTTGGCGCGATTTCACCGTTCACATCTTCTGGTTCTGTTCGCCCACTTGATGATCGCTGGAGGTACCTACGTTATCGCAGTCGGACAGGTTACAGCCGATGAGACCTCATCGCCGGATCGGGCGGCAGTTCCCTCCCTTTCGCAACCGCATTCCTTTGGCGTGCATGACATGTTGCGAATGGAGCGACTGGGTGACCCAACCCCATCACCGGACGGACAGGGGGTGGTATTTACAGTCAGGTCCTGGGACCCGGAATCGAACAAAACGACGACAAATCTCTGGCTGGTGTCGGTCGACGGATCAAATCTGCGCCAGCTCACGAGTGCAAAGGCCCAATCGGATACGACGCCGATTTGGGCACCGGATAGTCGTACGATCGCGTTCGTCTCCGCCCGCGGCGGATCGCGACAAATCTGGATGATTGCTGTGGATGGAGGCGAAGCGACTCAATTTACCAATCTACCAGTCGATGTCGACAACTTGCGCTGGAGCCCGACGGGTACGCACATCGCGTTTAGTGCTGAGGTTTATCCGGACTCCGATATGGCAGAGACGGCGAAACGCGACAAGGCCAAAGCTGACGATCCTGTGAAAGCCTTGAAGTTTGAGCGGCTGTTCATTCGTCACTGGGATACGTGGAAAGATGGCAAGCGTAGCCATATCTTTGTGTTGCCTGTGAAGCAGCCCGGGAAGTCCGGTGTTTGGCAAAGGGCGGGAGAGCCGGTCGACCTAATGCAGGGTGTGGACGCCGACTGTCCAATTAAGCCGTTTGGTGGCGCAGAAGATTTTGGCTGGTCCCGCGATGGTCAAGAGATCGCATACACGGCACAGTTGGGAAAAGATATTGCCTGGTCGACCGACTTGAATATCTATTTGGTACCGGTTGCGGGTGGCGTGTCACGCTCGATAACCGCCGCAAATAAGGCGACCGACACAGGGCCCGTTTATTCACCGGATGGCAGCACAATCGCGTACCGCTCGATGGCCCGGCCCGGATTTGAGTCGGATCGATTTCGCATCAAGCTTTTTGACCGAGCGAGCGGCAAGATCCGAACACTAACCGAATCCTGGGACCGATCTCCAGGATCTATCGAGTGGTCGCCAGACGGCAAGACGCTGCTAGTCATCGCCGCGGATGCGGCTCGGCAGAAAATCTTTAGCGTTAAAGTGGCAACCGGCGAATCACAGGAATTAGTGAAAGAGCACTACAACAGTGGTGTCGTGTTCGTGGCGGCGAAGGATGAAACTAGCGCGAATCGTATCGTTTTTGGGCAAGATTCGTTGCTGGGACCCCTCGAGATCTGGAGCGCGCGAAGCGACGGGTCAGACCTTAAACGGATCACCCATTTCAATGACCAGCGAGTCCAGTTAGCTCGCATGGCTGAGCCCGACGAGTTTTTATTCACGGGTGCTCAGGGGGAAAAGGTCCAGGCATGGATTCTTAAGCCCGTCGGTTGGAAAGAAGGAAATAAATATCCCGTCGTGTTGATTATTCATGGTGGGCCACAGGGTGCGATTGAAGACCATTTTCACTACCGTTGGAATCTCCAGGCTTTCGCTGGAGCCGGTTACGGGGTGATCGCCGTTAATTTCCACGGGTCAACGGGATTCGGCCAGGCCTTTACAGACTCGATATCCGGTGACTGGGGCGGCAAACCGTTTGAGGATCTGATGAAAGGGCTCGACCACGCTTTAGCCAACTACCCCTGGCTGGACTCCAAACGCGTCGGCGCGCTTGGAGCTTCTTACGGTGGGTGGATGATCAACTGGATTAATGGCCACACGAACCGCTTCAAATGTCTCGTGAATCACGATGGTGGCTTCGACGAATACGCGAATTACTTTACCACCGAGGAGCTGTGGTTCCCCGAATGGGAATTCAAAGGTGTACCGTGGGAGAAGCCGGAGCTGTACGAAAAATTCTCTCCCAGTCGCTATGTGGCAAAGTGGCAAACCCCTACGCTAGTGATTCATGGCGCACATGACTTTCGCCTGGTCGATGCCGAGGGCATCGCGACTTTCACCGCTCTGCAACGGCGAGGCATTCCGTCCCAGATGCTTTACTTTCCCGACGAAAACCATTGGGTTTTAAAAGCGAAGAACAGCATCGTCTGGCACGAAACGATTTTGACGTGGCTAGAAAAATGGCTGAAGAAATGAAAGACCTCGCCGCAAGGCCGGCGACAGACGCCTACCCGTAGTTCCGAAGTAGCGTCTTAGTTTCCAGTTGTTGAACCACGAAGTACGCGAAAATTACGAAAAGGAAGGCACTGTTCGCTCCCATTCGTTCTTCTTGCGGTAGCGGCCAAAGTTACCAGGAAGCCGAGGCGGCGCTATGGAACGTATAACTGCTTGAGAGTTCGTCCCGGTCGTTGTTTTTCGTCTGTTTCGTGTCTTTCGTGGTTCAATTGTAACGGGGGTGCACGTCTTGCGCGTGACCGCCACAATTAAGGCTCAGGTATGAAACGGTCATCCCATTGGGTCGGATGCCTCGTGACTTTCTTAGGCCTATTTTGCGCGCCAGCGGGCAGCCATACGGTCACGTCGGCGCAAGACGATCCGGTAAACGACGACGGCGACAGACATTGGTCCTTTGAACCACCATCGCTGCCGGCATTGCCTGTGGTAGTGCGGGAAAGTTGGATTCAGAATCCGATCGATCGCTTTGTGCTGGCCAAACTTGAAGCACGAGGCCTGTCGCCCGCACCGCCAGCCGATAAACATACGCTGCTCCGTCGAGTCACCTATGACCTGACCGGATTGCCAGCGACATTGGCAGACGTCGAATCGTTCCTTGCCGACAACTCCGCGACAGCGTTCGCCACGGTAGTGGAGCGGTTGTTGGCTTCACCGCGTTACGGAGAGCGATGGGGCCGACACTGGCTAGACTTGGTTCGCTACACCGACGACTTCGAAGAAGCTTGGCGCTATCGGGACTGGGTGGTTCGCGCCTTCAATCAAGATTTGAGGTACGACCAATTCATAGTCTATCAAATTGCTGGCGACCTTCTCCCGGCAATGGATGTCCACGCGGCGAACGCAGATGGAATTGTCGCTACGACGATGCTCTCGATCGGCCCTTGGGGTGGAATCGATCGGAAGAAAAGGCTCGCCGATATCGTGGACGATCAAATCGACATCGTTGGTCGGAGTTTTCTGGGGCTGACTCTGGCTTGTGCCCGATGCCATGATCATAAGTTTGACCCGATAACCACAGCGGATTATTACGCGTTGGCAGGGATCTTCTACAGCAGCCGAATCATCTCGGATGCTGGTTATCTATCCCACGGAACGAAGCGGCTCCGCATCCCATTGGCACCGGCTGAGGAGGTAAAAACTCACGAGCGGCAGATGGGCGAAATTCACGAGTTGGAAGGGAAACTAAAAACCGATGTCGAGAAACAATATGCCATTTTTGCACGCAGCCTTGTGCCGCAAACGGGGACCTATCTACAGGCAGCGTGGGAGTATGAGCATTGGGCAGGGGACCAGCCAAAACCGTCCGTCAATGATTTCGCGGCGCAGCGGTCACTACATGCATATGCAGTGGAACGATGGATCGAATATCTGAAGGGGGAACGGGTGACCGAATTCCGCCTTCTTGATCATGCGGTCGAGGACTATGACGGTGAAAAAGGCGTCAACATCTGGCGTTCCAACGCCGAGCGGCCATGGTGGGGCGTGAACACGAACCAACACGAAGTTCCCATCGAAACGTTTTTCCTCCCTCCCCGGACCGTTTCTTATTATCCCAACGTGGAGGGCGGTGCGGTCGCGTGGAAAAGCCCGGTCGCAGCACGAATTCGTGTCACAGGTCGCCTGGTGGATGCGGATCCTCTTGATGGTGTAGGAATCTCTTGGGTCATCGATCACGTCTCGCAAGGAGTCCGACGCGAGTTATCCAGCGGAACTATGCCCACGACAGGTTCCATGGGACTAGACGGGGGACGCCATCCAGAGAGACTCGAATCGATCGAAGTGAAGGTTGGCGATGTTCTGTACCTGCAGGCTTGGTTGCGCGACGGAGACGCCCATTACGATGTCACGAATGTCGAATTCCAAATTACCGATTTGGAATGCGGCGCTAAGTGGGATTTGTCTAGAGACGTTTTGGATAGTCTCCTGCAGAGTAATCCGCACTGCGATTCGCTCGGCAACCCGGACGTTTGGTCCTTCCACGATATGGACGCCAGTCACCGCAAAAATCGCATGCCAGCTCTGGATCGCGCGTTGGCGGCGTGGGACAAATTGACGACGGATGCTGCAACGCGTCATCGGGACCGCAGCTCCATTGTCGTTGCCGAGGCCGCGAGAACCTTCCAGGAGATGATTGATGTTGCAGGCGCTGAGGGCCCGCTGGTTCACGATTTGACGGATACGCGCAGTCCGTTTTGGGTTCGCAACAGAGATGACGCTAAGTTTCTCTCTACCGGTGCACAAGCAACACTGGCAAAGTGCAGCGCGGAGATCGACGCGCTAAAGGCAAGCGTCAAACCTTTGGCGTGTGCTCATGGCATTCAAGACGGTGGTCTCCGCTTCAGCCTGTTCCCTGCGATTCAAGACGTTCGTATTCACGTAGGGGGGAGCTATGAGCAGCTCGGCGAGTCAGTAGCTCGCCGTTTTCCGAAAGCTCTGATGCGGGAGAATGAACCCGTTTCCATCTCGGGTAGCGGCCGATTGCAACTGGCCAAATGGTTAGGTTCGTCTGACAATCCACTTTCTGCCCGTGTAATAGTCAATCGAATCTGGCAACATCATTTTGGCGA
>JANNPR010000530.1:0-7422 GCA_031400345.1 Planctomycetota bacterium
GACCAAGCCGACCAACCCAATCGCCGAAACGACAATCGCGATACGGCGTTCCCGCTGGGTGCTATTGACGGAAGCCATCGTATCACGGGGCTGACGATCGACAGTCCAAGGGACGAGGATTGGTATCAATTCCGTCTCGCCGCTAGTCCACGGATGAGCCGTGCTGTGACTCTGACGAGTCTCTCGACGGCTGACGAAGTGACCTTTCAACTGTGGCGAGTGAAAGTGGATTGGCAGGGACAGCCTGTATTGACCACGCAGGGTCAATTGGATTTTGAAGTCACTACGTCGGTCGACGGCCGGCTCGATTTGGTAAGCCTTACCGGTGGTGTCGACTACTGGCTACACGTGAAGACAAACCGCATCCCAACCGTCTACGAGCTCGCGTTCTCAACGATCGACTTGGCGGAGCCCAACGACACCAGAGCCGGTGCCTTCCCAGAAATGACGAATGCAGCCCATCTCGCGGTGCTGCCGTCGGCCAATCTCACCAGCGTCGGTTATATTCACGCGGCGTCGCTCCACGACGTCGCCGACGTAGATTGGTTCCGCTTTAACGTGTCCGAACCTCTCACCACCGACCATCTCCGTGTGGCCCGTCTGAAAGGTCCCGGAGTGGTGACTGTAGCGGTCATGGATGCGAATGGCCAAGTAATGGGGTCGGTCAATACGCAGACCACGAATACCGCCAGCGTCGCCCTAAATAGGTTACTCCCAGGAGAATATTGGCTGAAGGTCACCGGCACGAAATGGGCGGACTACGACCTACAGCTTGTATTAGCGGGTAGCGGCTCGGGGACCTTAAATTTGTCCCGTCAAGAATTGACGGACCTGGCCGCAAACGTGTCGATACTACGCCGAGACGTCATTCTCGGTGGCGTCGGCAATGATAGGTTACGCGGCGGATCGGGCGAAGAATGGATTTTCGGCGGTGATGGCAACGATGTGCTGACCGGTGGCGCGGACAAGCAGGCTGGTGACCTACTTTGGGGTGGCAGGGGCGATGACATATTCCAACTTATTCCGGATAACCTGCCGTTCACCAAGTCTATTGGGCGGCCTCTCAATCCACAGGATCAGTCGACTGCGCTGACGGCGTCTAGCGACCGCTTCGACGGGGGCGATGATACCGACCAAGTGTTATTTCTCGGCGGAAATCTCGACAACAGCAGTAGGCCGGTCCCGGACAACGTTGCATTCCGGTACAACACGATCTTGCACGTCCATGAGGTAACTAGCCGCGCGTGGGATGTTAACAATCAACGCTTCCTCATCGATGCCAATTCTGGCAAGTTCGTTCAAAATTATTCCTTCTACCAGACGATCGACGTCGAAAATACGGTGATCGATGTTGGCGCGGGGAACGATGTGGTCCATGCCGAGCAGGAATACAAGATTGACAATAGCGAGTGGGGCATCAAACCAGATAATCGACCGCAGCTAGGCCGACAGAACGCAAACTTGGTCAACTTGATCATTCGCGGTGGGGCGGGGGATGACTGGCTCGCCGGTGGGGCGGGCGACGATGACATCGATGGTGGCAATGACAGGGACACCATTCAAGGCGGACTCGGCAACGACGTGATCTCAGGTGCTACTGGGGAAGACACGCTTATCGGCAATATCAACACCGATCCGAATCTTGTTATCATCCCGCCGGAACCGCCGACATCTGGCACCAACCTACCGCAGGAGCCGTTTGCTTACCCCCTGGCGTTTCCGCTGCCGCCAGCGGTTCTGCCTACGCGTCCAGGAATTACGCTCAATCGAAACGGCGAAACGAACCAGTCAATCAGCAAAGCCGTGGGTTTGGTAGGAAAACCCGACTCACCCAGCGAACACCTGTCCGAGGCGATGTCCTTAAACGACGTCAATGGCGACCACATTGAGGATTTTCTTTTCAGCGCCACAAACACGAGTTACGTCTTCTTTGGGCCGGTGGACCTGAACGATATTTCCGATGTGGCGGACGAAGCGGATCTGATCGCAGATCACAGCGTTCTTGGCGACCCTATTCCACGCATGGGCGACATTGATGGAGACAACCGAACTGATTTGGCTTTCTATAAGCCCATGAATGGTGGGTTAAAAGGAAACTTTATTTTTGGCCGGCCTGATCTTCCTCGATATTTGGCTTTGGCGGTTGAGCCCATACGTTACGAAAGGACGGTGGCAGAGGGAGTGTTCAATTCCGCCACCGCGACATTCCAACTGATGAACTGGGACGGAGATCAGTACGCCGACCTGCTGCTGACGGAGCCGGCTTTCCCCGCCACCGACGTTTCAGATCGGACGCTGTTTTTCAAGGGTCCCATTTTCAACAGCACGGGCACGCTAAGCTTAGTTGAAACCTTTCGTGTCCTGGGGACTCCGGGAAGCAACGGCAAGTCATTTATTGTGACGCTTCCAGGAGACTTTGATGGCGACGGGCGTGAAGACGTGATGTTCAGCGAGCCGGACGTCGGGAATGCTCAACTTATCCTCGGCGGCAGAACAGGGACACTCGTTCTTGGAGGACCTAAAAGGTTCACTGTGTCGCAGAACCAGGCCGGTGCCATTCCACTCGGCGACATCGATGCCGACGGGTACGACGACATGGCCCTCGTGCAATCCGCTGACGGAGTTTCAACCGTTGACGATAAGGTCGTGATATATCGTGGTGCTCCGAGCTCACACCTCGCACAACTCAGCCCCTGGATAATAATTGATCGCGAGGCTGTGGCGTCAGTCGCTGAACAGGTGATCTTAACGCCGTCGTCCGGCGACTTCGATGGCGACGGTCGTCTCGATCTGGCGGTTCTCGAAGTCACCAGTCCGGCGGCTGCTCCGGCAACGCCCACGAACGGACGGCTCTTCATTTATTTCAATCGGAATTTCAGTCTTATCCCTAGCCCGTTGCAACTTGATGCTAATGCCGACATCAAAATCGGCGGTTCGGACGCGAATGGATTCATCAACCGCTTGGCCATCAGCCCTGACTTGGACCTGAATAACGACGGGGTGGCAGACTTGCTGTTTGGTTCGACAACGGCTGGACGGGTGTACGTCGCACACGGTGTTCGTGAACAGCGCAGCTTGCCCAGCACTTTCACAACTTTGGGCAACAAAACTGTTACTGGCAGTGGTGACTATTTGGTGGACAGGGAGCGACGTGACGAGACGTTGCCCAGCGGTGAAACCGAGAAATGGTTCCGCTTCAGCACGCTGGGTGACGGTCTGCCGGGGAATTACCTCCGAGTCGGGCCCGAACCGGGCGAACCCATCGAAATTCAGGCCCAGGCGTCAGGAACCTATGGGCTGAATAATCTCTTAGAAACGTATGTTGGTGCAGCGGATTTTGTCGGCTATTGGCCCGGTGGGTACGAAGATGGCTTAACGGCCGGGACTAGCAGTGTGTCACTTCAAAATGGAGCGACTCAGGAGGCAGCCGGGAAAGTAGGACGAGCATTTGGATTCGATGGTGTCGATGACTTCGTTCAAGTCGCCGACGACGATGACTGGACGTTTGGGACCAGCAATTTCACGATTAGCCTGTGGGTTAATTTCGATTCCAGACCCAACGGGCGAGTTGTCTTTCTGGGAAGTGACGAAGGGGCGAATGGCCCAGCCTGGTACTTGCATCAAAAAGCGGATGGGACTCTGGCTTTCGGCGGAACGAATTTGGATCTGGCCGAGACTCCCTTTAGTCCAGTAGTTGGCGTCTGGTACCACTTGGCGTTCCGGCGCTCTGGCGACGTCTATTCGATGTTCGTTAATGGGATGGCAGTACACGAAGGCGAGCCTGGCAAGTCCGTGCCAGATGTCGGTGCTCCGCTCACCCTCGGTCAAGTCGGAAACACCGGTTTTTTCAAAGGGAAAATTGATGAGGTCGGGATCTGGAAACGAGCGTTGGAGAACGGCGAAATCACGAACCAGTACAATGCGAATTTAACCGCAGCCCCGACAATCAGCACCACGGAAATTGGTGGCCCTCTGGGGCAAGCCGGTATCTTCGAGTTCGACGTTTCTTCGAGTGTGCATCTGCGCGACAATCTCGCCAGTCTGCTGGAGTCCGCCCCGCTGCAACTCATCTATAAGGCGACACCATTAGCGTTTCCAACCGCGGTGGAGTTGATGAACCGCGCGGTGGTAGGTGGCAAGCTCTATTTTTCTGCTACGGACGTCGCCAACTCCTTCGGTCTTTGGCGCACCGATGGCACGGTCGCCGGCACCGTTCCGATCAAGTTGGCCGACGGTTCGCCATTGCTGAATCCAACGCATCTGACCGCCGTGGGCGATCACCTGTACGTATTTTCCAACAATCACCTGTGGAAGATCGATACGACAGCGACAAAACCCACGGCGAACAAACGGTCCAACGACGCCATCACGGGCGTGACGGAAACGCTCGCGATAGGCGCTCGCCTCTACTACGTCACGAGTGGCCAACTTTGGACGAGCGATGGCCTCGGTGCCCCCGCGCCGATCACAGTTGCGGGACTAACCAATCCCAGCATGCTGACGCGACTCGACGTCAACGGCACCCCCACCCTGTTCCTCGCAGCAGGTCCTGCCCTCAGTCGCAGCTTGTGGAAAGTGACGGACATGGCAGCCGAAGTGTTGCATAACGGTCGCAATTTCAGCACGCTAACGCGATTGATCGCCCTGCCCTCCGGAACCACCGGCGCGGGCGGACTCTACTTCCTAGGAAATAATCAACTCTGGCGAAGCGACGGCACCACAGACCTGAACGGTGCGCAGAATGTATTGAACGGCGCCGCGATCATCTCTAACAGTGCGCAAATGACGGCGGTGAATGGACGGCTGTTCTTCGCCGTAGGAGATCAACTGTTCGCGGCCTCCGGTACGGTCGCTCAACTCGTCAAAGATTTTGATCCGGCGAACAATCCTAACTTCCATGCGCATTTGTCTGAGTTGACCAACGTGAATGGCGTGCTGTATTTCGCGGCTCGCGACGTCGAGAGTGGTAAGGAGTTGTGGCAAAGCGATGGTACTCCCGCCAACACCAAGCTAGTTCGTGACATTAATCCAGGAGCTGGTGACGGCAACCCACAAAATCTCACGGATGTTCAGGGAACGTTGTATTTCACCGCTAATAAAGCCGACGGTTTGCGGCGAGAATTGTGGCGGGCCGATGGAACCGTTGCCAGTCAAGTTAGAGACGTTGTTACCGGCGTCGGCATCTCCACCCCCTCGAATCTGCTCGATGTCAACGGCATATTGTATTTCACAGCCAAGACCGGTACGTCTCAACTGTGGCGCAGCGATGGTACGGACGGTGGAGCGATCAAGATCGCGAACAACATCGGGGCCACTGTCCGTGTAGAAATACTGGCCGGTGAAGGGGACCAACGGATCACCATTGCAGATGGCACCGCACCAGCGGCCTTTAACTATCTCGCTGGTATAAGCCGTCCAGACGGCGTTCTTAACGTTGACATCAAGGAAGCAGTAGCATCCTTCCTTGCGGCCGGCAAGACCAGACTGACAGCACGCGTGGCACTAAACCAATCGAACGTTACGCTGAGTGTTCGCAACCCTTGGATGACCGGGATTGCGGCTCTGACGATTATTCCACGTGCCAGCGGTTTTTTGGCCGATGTCTACGACGTCGCTGGCCATACTCTGGCTCGCGGCCAATCCCTCGTGGACCTGCGCCACTTTGATGCCGGTACCTACTACGTGCGAGTCAAATTGGTTGGACAGGCCACCAATCTCCCATTCACACTGGAATTCGCAGCACCGAGCGCCAAAATCACACGTGAGGCCTATGAAAGTCCGGACCGAGATGTCATTCACGGTGGTGAGAACGATGACAGAATCTACGGCAATAAAGACATCGATCATCTTTTTGGTGGCGGCGGAACGGACACCTTCATTGCGGAGAGCTTGGAGGTTCGCGACTTCGCGCAAGGGGAAACGCTCACCGATCCCGTCGGCAGCGAGACCATCAAACAAGGCCTCATCACGGCCCAGCTCGATCCTATTGTGCAACTTCCCGACCCGGGACTTCGACGAGCGGTGGCCGAAGAGTTGGGCATTCCGGTCACTTTGCGATTCGATGGTCAGCCCCAACTTGCTCAACCCATCCATGCCAGTGACTTGGCCCAGCTTACGCGACTCGATCTTAGCAATCGCGGCATAGTCAGCTTGCAGGGCTTGGAATTCGCCATCAACCTACGCAGCCTCAATCTGGGAAACAACCACCTCAGTGATTTGTCGCTTCTGGAGCCGGGAACGTCCTCGAAAAAGATCAGTCCTGGCGCCCCCGAAGGTGCCAAACATCTCGAGTACCTAACCGCAGATTTTAATTTCGCAGCTGATTTCAATCTGTTAACCAAGCTCAAATCATTGAAGCTGCTGAGTCTCGACAATCCCACTGCCATTCAGAAGGAGTCGTTTGCCTCGAATCCAGGCTGGACCAGTTTGGGAACGACCGACAACGGCAATGCTTTTGGCTTTCAGACAACCAGCCACCTTGGAAATGCGACCAGCGGAGAAATCGGCGGTACCATCACGCGAACTTTGCCGTTCACTTATTATGCCGACACCGACCTCGGCGGCCGCGTCAGCCTGGACCAACCCCTTACGGCAACCGGCACATTCCTCATACACAACTCCGGTGCTACATGGCCATGGAACCACGGAATTGGCATGACATTCTTTTCGACGAATGAACCCGGCGTCAACTCCATTGGTTGGTCGATTGCGGAGCCAACCGACGAGCGAGGCGCGAGGTTGTTGGCCCACATCGTCTTGGCCGATGGGACGGGTGTCCAATCCGCTCCATTGCGTTTCACTCCCTTCACCGATAGTTCTCCCTTCGGCTTCGGCGATGGGGGACCTGTGAATTGGAAAATGGACTACGATCCCCAGGGAGGAATTGGCTACGGACGTTTGGACGTGGCATTCTGGAGATCGTGGCTGCCCAGTTTGAATTCATTCGGAACTCTCACGGTCGAATTGCAAGAGGCGCAGCGGGCATTTCCCACCGACTTCGACGCGTTTGGCATTACCACTGGCCAGAATTCAAGTCCCGACCCGAACATCCGAGTGGAGATGTATTTTGACGATCTGACCTATACGACCGTGGCGCCGCGTATCGATGACCTTGCCTCTCTGGAGAACCTCAAAGAGTTGCGCGTTCTCAGCTTGCGCGGTCACGGCATCGAGCAGTTGGACCCGATCGCGAAATCCTCACTGCTCGAAATCGTCGACCTCGCGGATAATCGCATCAGCGACATCCAGCCGCTGACTAACGTCCGCTTGATCGACAACGGTGACAGGGGTTACACCGAGCCCTCCAACAACAACAATTGGCTCGGTGACAAAAACGCTGTGGCCTTTGATCGTGATTATCGCCTGCACGCGGCTGCGGTGGGTCTCGAGGCGAGTCTCGATACCGCTGTATGGACCTTCACC
>JANNPR010000543.1:0-2372 GCA_031400345.1 Planctomycetota bacterium
CTACCTTGGAGTCTGTTGGGAACGGTTTCGCTGTTACCGGGCAGCTCACCACAGGATCTCTCTAGGCCTCTATGGCGTTTCTGTTCGTAGCCTCGCAGTTTTGGCGTGATGCTGCCGGTTGCGACACCGATCGAGGATCGCAGGCTTCCTCTCCACGGTCGGTCACCCTTCCGCAGTTGCCCTCGCCTAGTACTTCGATTGACTGGTTACAATTGGTATGTTGTCCTCCAAATCAATTCCCATTTTCGTACAGGGGACTTACACCCCATTAGTTCACGCCCATGTCGGGCGTACCGGATTATTTCGGCCTCGTTTCCGTGCCGATTGTCAACGACGTCCATCTCTCGGCCGAGGGAAGCGCGGCACCATAACCCAGGCCGGCGTCCGCGGCTGAGACCGCGACTTGGCTGGGCTGGGTGATCTGCTGGGGCTTCGCCCCGAATACACTGAAGCCGGGAAACGGAACAAAAACAAACTCGGGCCGAATGCATTTTGTGATCTTGACTCGCACAAATTGCGCACGCCAGGACTGGCCTACCGTACGGCCATCAGCGAACTATCTGGCGAAAAATCGAGAAACAGCTGAGCATGACTGAGGTCAGCGATGGATTCAACGACTTTGTCGGCCCGGAACGCATAGCGAGGTAAATCTTCACGTTGAGTGCCACCGCTGAGCACAAGGATAGTTTTGAATCCGAGTTGAACTCCTCCGATGATATCTGTCTCCATGGTGTCGCCGATAACTACCGTATGATCGGTTGCTAGACCGAGCTCCTTCCGAGCCGCACGAAGCATCACTGGGCTGGGCTTTCCCACACTGAACGCCTTGATTCCGGATGCCGCTTCTAGCATGGCAACAATCGCACCACATCCTGGACGCAGTCCATTCTGCGTTGGGCAGTTTGGATCGAGATTGGTCGCCACAAGTTTGGCACCCCCCAAAATCATTTGAAGCGCAGATTCGACCATTTCGAAGTTCAACGTTCTGCCTTCGCCAACCACGACGTAGTCCGGATCTTTGTCAACAATGGAGTATCCATTGCTGTGCAGCGCGGTCAACAAACCGCCTTCGCCAATCACGTAGGCTGTGCCTTGGGGTTTTTGGCGCGCCATAAATCGAGCCGTCGCCATCGCACAGGTGAAAACGTGCTCTTCCTCTACATCGATACCCAGACGTTGCAGTTTTGTGGCAACGTCACGCCGGGTGCGCTGGCTGTTATTCGTTAAGAAAAGAAACGGAATCTGATTCGCGCGCAGCTCCTCAATGAAGCGATCGGCCCCCGCGATAAGTTTGTTACCACGATAAATGACACCATCCATGTCGATCAAATAGCCGTACATGCAATCCTCGCTCCGGGTTCTAAATCTCTGCCCGACCAAGTTCACCCACTAACGCAACTCATATGCCGTTGCGACGAGTACACCTGGAGCTGACCGCAATTGAGGAGTATCAAAGGGCTTGCGTTCGCGCGAGAATCCAATTGGCAAAAGTGCTTGCATAAGTTCGTTTGCCTAACAAGTGCGCATTCGACAACATGGATGCTCCTGAAGCGTGCCGCTTCTGGCCGCCGATTAGAGAAAGTCAGACGAGGCGCCTCCGGCAGTCTGTAAATGGATCCAATAGACGGTGTAAGCACTGACTCCATATGACAGGGCAAACACCGCGGCTCGCGCCAAAGGCACATGCCGGAAAGTTTGCAGTTCGTCGAGGACCTGAGCGTCGACCATCACTCCGTGGGACGATAGGGATGCATGCGCTACTGAATCAATCACGCAAGCTCAGTGAAGTGACGCTCAACAACCAACAGGTAGCGGGAGTAAGGCCAACAAAAAAACGCTGCCACCAACACCCTATTAACTAGTGGTGTGGTAGCAGCGTTCTATGGCACTTGAAAAATCGAAACTTACTTCTTAGTGTCTTCAGCAGTCGTAGCACCTGCACCTGCAGCGTCTGTACCTGGGAAAACTCCACCTCCGGGTCGTGCAGATCCACCCTCCTGGCCTGGTTGTCCGAGAGGACTAACCATCCCCCCGCCACTGGTTGCCTCGAGCTTCAGTTCAACTGCCAGCTGGCTACCGCTTGCCGGCTTCTTCACATCCAGCGTTGCATCTTTGATCGCTGGCACCAATCCAGGCGACATCGGATCCGCTGAAAGTGTGACTTTATAGGTACCGACGGGCGCACCGTCGTTTTCCTTGTAGGTCTGCAACGTGAACGTTCCGTCGTCCTTCACGTAGCCAGTGACGGCCGGCAAATTCTTGTCTTGCGGTGTCAGAACTAACAGCACGGGACCTAATGGCTTTCCATCAACCGTTAGTAATCCCGCAACGTCCACAGTTTCGATTCGCCCGCTCTTAGCACAGCCCATGAC
>JANNPR010000550.1:0-4295 GCA_031400345.1 Planctomycetota bacterium
GAGAAGTCGCTTCCGGTTTGTCGCTGGCTGGAGCCCCGGTTTGCCAGGAAAATGGCGTGCCGATGATCAGTCCTTCGTCGACGAATCCCAAGGTCACCAAAGTCGGTGACATGATTTTCCGCGTGTGCTTCATCGACCCATTTCAGGGGCTGGTTTGCGCCCGATTTGCACGTGAACATGAAACGCTCAAAGCTGATACGGCGGCCATCTTATACGATCAGGCAGCTCCCTATTCAGTTGGCTTAAATGAGGAGTTTGAAAAAGCCTTTGTATCCTTGGGGGGCAAGGTCACGTTAAGGCAAACCTACCAAGCTGGCGACCAGGACTATTCGGCCCAGCTAACGGCGATTCGTGGAAGCCAACCCGATGTCATTTTTGTCCCTGGGTATTACACCGACGTGGGAAACATCGCTCTGCAGGCAAGGAAGTTAGGGATCGAGGTTCCTCTGCTCGGCGGAGACGGTTGGGATTCATCAAAACTCGCTGAAATTGGGGGCAAGGCGATTGAAGGTTCGTTCTATTCCAATCATTATTCTCATCAGGATCCCAGCCCTCGAGTACAAGATTTCATCCGCACCTACAAGGATAAATACGGAGCGGTTCCCGATGGGTTAGCCGCACTTGGGTATGACGCGGCTCGCATTCTGTTTCAATCCATGAAACAGGCAAGCTCACTGGCCGGGAAAGACATTGCCGCAGGACTCGCCCAGACCAAGGATTTCGACGGAGTTACTGGAAAAATTTCGATCGACAAAGATCGCAATGCAATTAAACCGGCAGTAATGTTGGAAATGAAAGACGGAGTCCCGACGTACATTTCTACGATTGAGCCGGCAACGTGAGAGCCCGTTCGCCACAGCCGTTTCCAGCGCAAACACGTTGCGCTGGCAGGATCCGATGCAATCTGCTGATCAACCAATCGGCTCAGTTCACACAACACGATTGTTTTAGACCGCTTCTGCCCCATGGCTGACTTTGTTCAAACGTTGGTGACAGCCCTAGCGGTCGGCAGCCTCTATGCGCTGATTGCCTTGGGCTACACGATGGTCTACGGCATACTCAAGTTTATCAACTTTGCTCACAGCGACATTGTCGTTTTAGGTGCTTGGATAAGCTACACGTCGGCCACGAAAATCCTCACGATGATGGGGATTCCTCTGCACGGCACGGATATCGTTCCGCCCTGGTGGGTCGGCGCGTTGGGACTAGTTCTGTCCATGGCGGCCTGCGGCACGCTGGGTTTTGTCATCGAGCGGCTGGCGTATAAACCACTGCGGCGAGCTCCACGCCTGAACGTTCTGATTACGGCGATTGGCGTCTCTTTGCTGCTACAGAATATTGGTCAACTAAGTTTTGTGTTCGGAGCGAGCCCGCAGAAAATGCCTTCGCTGCTTCCGGATTGGGAGCTATTGAGGTTGTCGTTCTCAAGCGGCGCCGCAACTCGTTCGGTCGTCATCGGAATGGTGGACGTCACGATTTTCGCGACTTCCGCCGTCTTCATGCTACTGCTTGAGTACTTAGTATTTCGTACCAAACTGGGCACGGCAATGCGGGCCGTATCGTTCAACACCGACACGGCCTCCTTGATGGGAATCCCTGTGGATCGTGTGGTGTCATTTACATTTGTGTTGGGCTCATCTCTCGCTGCGGCTGCCGGCTTCCTGTATGCAATGAAATACCCGGGTCTCAGTCAACCGGCACACGCCATCTGGGTATTGTTGGGTCTCAAGGCTTTTGTAGCGGCGGTGATCGGCGGCATCGGCAACGTGCGCGGTGCGGTGCTGGGCGGCTTCGTAATCGCCTTCGTCGAGCAATTCGGTGCATTCTACGTGTCGTCAAGCTATCGCGACGTCTATGTATTTGCTTTGCTGATTCTGATCCTCTTGATACGACCGACTGGATTATTGGGATCACCATTGCAGGAGAAGGTGTGACTGTGACGACTCCCGCCACTCCGTCCACCATTCCACAGCCGAACCATCGTCCCCATACAGGTCATTGGACTACAGATTTGTGGTGCAGTGGTTGGCCATTCCTGGTGGGAATCGGCCTAGCGATCGGAATCCACTTCATTTTGCCCCGCACGGTCGGCCCCTATTACTCGCGGCTCGTCATCGATATCGGCATCGCGATGATACTCGCGGTCTCGCTCAATATCGTGAATGGAATGACCGGTCAATTCTCGATCGGTCATGCCGGGTTTATGACGTTGGGCGGCTATGCGGCCGGTATGTTAACGCACTACGGGTCGATTGTATGGTGGGACTCTGCGTCCAAGCACAGTGGATTCCTGGGTACAGGCGAATGGATGTTTGCCGGCTCGTGTGTCGTGGGAGGACTCGTGGCAGCCGGGGCGGGCTATATCGTAGGTCTGCCGTCATTGCGATTGCGAGGTGACTATCTGGCAATTGTGACGCTGGGTTTTGGTGAGATTTTGCGAGTGATCCTGCAACAGACGAACCAAGTGATGGACGACATGCAGGCAATTAAGTCCGCTGATCTGGGCGACTGGATTCCGCCACCAGTCGGGGGCGCGGTTGGCTTCGATGGTATTCCGAAGTACACCAGTTTGTTTTGGGTGTACGGGTTCCTGACGATACTTGTTGTGGCCGCCTTTCGGCTCAAGTATTCAAGTTTGGGCCGAGCCATGATTTCGGTGCGCGAAGATGAGATTGCCGCGCAGGCGACCGGAGTCAACATCACCCGCCAGAAAGTTCGAGCGTTTGTGTTTGCCGCCTTCTTCGCCGGCATCGCAGGCGGACTATTTGCTCACGAAAGCGGTGTGATCATTAGCCCCAAAGATGCAGGATTTCAACGCTCATTCGACTACGTGATCATGACAGTATTGGGTGGCAGAGGATCTATTACCGGAGTGATGTTGGCCGCATTGATCCTGACAGCCCTTCCAGAAGTTCTCAGAGACTTCGAACAGTACCGTTTGATCGTGTTCGCTGTTTTGTTGATCATCATGATGCTGGTTCGTCCCCAAGGCCTGTTTGGCGTGCATGAAATTTGGCATCTGTGGTCCCGGCGATCCGGCGAAAAATCTAAAATAGTCCGCATATGATGTCAGCACCTCCGCAACAATCTCTAGACCATCCTGTCGGCACCGCCGGCGAACAGGCCTTACTCGACGTAGCTGGCGTCGGCATTTCGTTTGGGGGCCTGAAGGCAGTGAGAGATTTCTCATTGCATTTGCCACATGGTGCTCTCTACGGCCTGATTGGTCCGAACGGGGCAGGGAAGACCACCGTTTTTAATTTGCTAACGGGTGTCTATCGTCCGGACACGGGGCAGATGACGCTTAATGGCCAGTCGCTCCTGGGTCGAAAACCACACGCAATTACCGCCGCTGGAATCGCGCGGACTTTTCAGAACATCCGCCTATTTGGCAATCTGAGCGTGCTGGACAACGTCCGGTTGGGATGCCAACTGCACGGTCGTCACGACCTGTTGCGTACGCTCTTAAGCACCCGTCGCTTCCGGGCGCAAGAGTTACAAATCACTGAAAAGGCATCCGAATTACTTGCCATTTTCGACCTGCAGAAACGAGCCGATGAACCGTCGAACTGCTTGAGCTACGGCCACCAACGTCATCTGGAAATCGTCCGTGCGCTGGCGACCGGTCCCAAGGTTTTGCTGCTGGACGAACCCGCCGCGGGAATGAACTCGCAGGAGAAAAAAGAATTGGCGTCGGCTATTCGCGATATTCGCGGCCGATTTCACGTTTCCATCTTGTTGATCGAACACGACATGGGGTTAGTCATGGACATCTGCCAGCGTATTACAGTGCTGGACCATGGCGTCACCATCTCAGAGGGTCCTCCCGAGCAGGTACAAAATGACCCCAAGGTGATCGCCGCATACTTGGGCGCAGAAGCGGATGCGGAGCAGCAGTGCAAGGCGGATCCGGCGCAACAGACCAAGGCGGATGGGAAGTAGCATTGCAGTTATGTCCCTTTTAGAAATCAACAACCTGTCCGTTTCCTACGGAGCCATCCAAGCCCTGCGCGGTATTTCGTTGCGGGTCGAGCCAGGCGAGGTGGTAACGCTGATTGGCGGCAATGGAGCCGGAAAATCGACAACGCTGAGGACCATATCGGGACTGCTTCAACCGCAGCAAGGCACCATCCTATTTGAAGGACAACCCATTCACGGACGACCGCCGCATCACATCGTTCGGCTGGGAGTAGTTCAGGTCCCAGAAGGTCGAGGCATCTTCGCGAACCTCACCGTAGAGGAAAACCTTCAGCTTGGCGCCTTCGCTCGAAGCGATCATGATCAAGTCCAGCAGG